>SXTU01000201.1 GCA_005791875.1 Verrucomicrobiales bacterium | reverse complement strand
TGCCCGCGCCGCTCTCGCCGGTGATGAGCACGCGGCTCTCGGAGGGCGCAATCAGCGCGGCGTCGTAGAACACCGCGCGCATGAGCGGGCTGACGGCGACGACGTTTGCGGGCAACGGCGGCTCGGCGTTCTGCGCGGCGACGTCCGCGTGCTTGCCGGTGATCTGCTGGACGATGCGCAGCAGCTCATCGAGATCAATGGGCTTGGAGAGATAGTTCACCGCGCCATCGCGCATCGCGCCGACGGCCTCGCGGATGTCGGCGTAGGCGGTGACGAGCAGCACAGGCAGCTTGGCGTGAAGCTGGCGCGCGCGGCGAAGCGTTTCGAGTCCGGTCATGCCGGGCATCCGCACATCGGAAATCATCATGCTCACCGGCGCGGTGGCGAGGAGCTTGAGCGCGGCCTCGCCGGAATCCGCGACGAGCGGACGGTGGCCGTTTCGCTCAAGGAAGGTCTGCAACAGGCTGCGCTGGCCCGCGTCATCGTCCACGATGAGGATGCGCGGCGCGGTGGGGTCGGTGGGCTTCGCAGTCATGTTCGGCGCAGGGTCAGAAGGGAATGCCGTCCGCTGGCGCGAGTTCCCTCATCACCGCTGCCATCTTCAACGCAGTCTGCGCCGCCTCCGCGCCACGGTTGAACTCGCGGCCCAGGCAGCGCACGCGCGCCTGCTCCTCACTGGTGAAGACGAGCACCTCGTGAATCATCGGCACGCCCGAGCTTACGGCGATTTGCGCCAGCGATGCCGTCACCGCCTCGCCGACATGCTCCGCGTGTGAGGTCTCGCCTTGCAGAATGACGCCGAGGCAGATCACCGCGTCCCATGCCGGATATTGCCGCGCCAGCGCGCCCGCCACGACCGGCACCTCGAACGCCCCCGGCACACGCACCACGCGCACTTCGTCCGCTCCCGCGCGCTTCAACTCGGTCCGCGCGGCGCGCAGCATGCCGTCCACGTAGCGCGCGTTGTATTGCGAGGCGACGATGGCGAAACGCCCGCCAGACTTGGGCGACGTGGCACGCGGGCGGACTGGTTTCAACATGGCGTCATTCCGGGTGTCCACCCCGCGCGAGTCAATCCGATTTCAGCCGGCACGCTCTCATGCTGCGCCGCTTACTTCCCGCTCGCGGCCTTGGTCGGGGTGAACAGCTCCGGCTTCACGAGGAACTCCGCTGTCACCACCTCCTGCACGACCAGGGTGAAGTCGAGGGCTTTCGCGTCCGGCTTCGGCTCGAAGCCGAGCGAATAGGAGCCGCCACCGCGCCCAAAGCCATGGCTGTCCACCTTCCGGCCCTGATCGTCGCGCACGCTCGACACCGTCAACCGCTTGTCCGTGCCCAGCTCAGGTGACACGTCCACCTCGATGCGAACGCCAGTGCTGCTCATGCTGGAATGCCGCGTGCCAAGCTTCCCCTTGCCGCTCGACAAGCCCAGCACGCCACCGGCCGGCGTGGACGCGCCGGTTGGTGGATAGATTCAACTCCGTGACATCATCCACCGTCGGCAACTTCAGCCCGGTCACGACGACCAGCTCGTTCGTGCTGAACACCGCCTGCTCATGGTTGCGCATGAACTCGACGCGGATCTTCCACGCCGCCTCGCTGGGCCAGAGATACGGCTGCCAACGCAGGTGGGCCGCGCCACCTCGCACGCCGCTGGACCACGAGTTTTGGCGGACCTTGTTCCCCGTCGCGTCCGCTAACTCGATGCCGTCGGGGAACCACACGTCGCTCGGCACTCCGTTCGCCTTCACGTCGAATTCCGCCAGCGCCCAAGTCTCCTCACCCGGTCGCGGGGCGACAGGCTTGCTGTCGTGGTTCACTCCGACCAGCAACCGCTTGAAGGAGATTTCCAAGTCGCCTTGCTTGACGACCTCTGGCCTCGGCTGGGGACGCCACTCGGGGAACTTGCCGCGCACTGGGTTGGCGAACTCGAACGCCGCCGCCAGCTCCCGTTCGCCGCCCGATTTCCGCTTCTAGAGCCGCAGCGTCATCGTGCGCCCGCGGCGGGGAAACGCGGTGAAGGCATAGCCCAGCGCGTCGGGCTGGCCTGTGCGGGTGCTGCGACTGCTGGCCGGGACTTCCGCGCCGTGCTCGTCCACCAGCCCGAAGTCCCACCATCCGCTCCCGCTGGAGCCGGCCTTCTCCCACGCAAGCCAGACACCCAGCGACGGCTCGCTCGTGGTCATTGATGCGCCGGTGTCCACCTTCAGCCGCGATTGCCACGCCAACGGCAGCCGTCGCGCCAGCGAATGCCACCACGCGCCGGGACGATAATGATTCAGACCGTAGCTCACCTGTTCGAGCCGCAGCGTCGAGCCGTCCGGCAGCGTGGCGACCTGCGACGCACGCGGCCCGGCCGTCTGCACCACCTGCAACGTCACCAGCCCGGTGAAGAGCAGGATGGCGACGGCGATGCCAAGAGCGCGTTTGTTCACGACGGGGCGAATGTGTAGCAAACCCACCGTGGTGGGGCGAGCGTCCGTGCGAGCCGGTGCAGTCCAAGTCGCACACTTCCCGCTCGCCGCCGGGACGGGCTGCGATACGCTGCCTTCGTGCAGCTCCCATTGAACATCGTCAGCGTGCTTCACCTTGGTGGCTCCGATAAGCCGCATCTGGTAGGGCGCGTCTGTCCCCAGCGCGCCGCTGAATCGTGCGGATGCCCAAGCGGCGCGCTGAGGACAGACGCGCCCTACCTCACCGTCGGCCTCCGGGCGTTCGCGTGCATGGGTAGCTTGATCGTGCTCGGGCTTGCGGCAATGGCACAAGCTCCCGCACCTCCCACAAAGCCCGCTCCCGTCCCCGCCGTTCACGATCCCGCCGACCTCCCGTTCCGGCGCGCGCCGATGGCACAGTCGGGCCGCAGCATCGTGGTGCCGCTGGCGACGAACCTTCACCTCGCCTTCGACGCCCAGCTCCTCCGCACGCACACGGTCTGGCAGGGCGACTCGCTCAACCTCTACGGCCCGCCTTACAACGGCACGTCCACGCGCTTCGTGTGCGACTTCACCGGCACGCGGCTCTGGGGCAGCCTCGCCCGCAACCCGTGGACCTTCGACGCCGTCGCAGCGGACGCCACCGGGCCGCTCACGCGCTTTAAGGGCCACAGCACCGTCGCCGGCGCGCACTCCTTCGTGTATGAGCTTTACCCGCCCGGCGACTCGCATGTTCCCGTCATCGAGTCGCCGAGACTGGAGCAAGTCGGCGGGCAGAATGTCATCATCCGGCGCTTTGAACTCGGCCCGCTCACCCGCCGCGTCCGGCTCAACGCGCACGACGAACCCGGCGACCCGGTGAACATCTTCGGCGTGGCTGGCGCGCAGGGTATCCGCACGCCGGCAGGCGTGCTCGTCGCGGTGCTTCGCGGGCTGCCGGGCGGCAATTTTCTCCCGCTCGTCACCAGCACGCCGGTCACGGAAATCCTCAACGCCGAGCGCGATGGCAAGGGGCCTTGGTCCGCGCTCGTCACTAACGTCGTGGCCGGGCGCAAGGTCACGTTGCGCGTCGCGATTCCGCCGAGCGAGCAATCGCAGACATTTGAAATCGCCTCCGCCGTGGTCGCGGACTTGAATGCCGCCTCCGCGCTCGCGAAGCAACTCGCCGGGCTACTCAAGCCAGTCTCCGGTCCGCCACACGCACTCACTGCCGCGCCCGTCTTTCTCCCCGACACGAACTTCACCGACAAGCCCGGCGGCGATGAGTTTTACACCGTCGAGCATTTCCCCGTGCCGAAGGACATCAAGTTGACCGTTGCCGGCATGGACTTCCTGCCGGACGGAAATCTCGCCATCGCGACGTTTCAGGGCGAGGTCTTCATCGTCGAGGGCGCGACCGGCGACGCGAAGGCCGCGAAGTGGCGGCGGTTCGCGCGCGGCCTCAACGAGCCGGGCGGTCTGCGCGTGGTGGATGGCTTCATCTACGTGATGCAGAAGTGCGAGCTGACGCGTCTGCGCGACGCGGACGGCGACGGCGTGGCGGATGTCTTCGAGTGCGTGAGCGACGCGTGGGGCTACACCGGCAACTACCATTCCTTCGCCACCGGCCCGCTCGTGGACGAGAGCGGGCTCCTCGGCGTGCTCATCACCGGCCACCGCGCGATGCGCGAAATCCCCGCGATGGGCTGGTGCCTGAAGATTACCCCGCACCCGGCGAACACCGGCGCGATTCCCTTCACGGACGTGTGGCGCACGGACCCGTTCGCGTCCGGCCTGCGCGTGCCCAATGGCTTCGGCGAATTTCGTGGCGACCTCTTCATGACCGACAACCAGGGCCACTGGATTGCGGCGAACAAGTTGAACCATCTTCAGCTCACGAACTTCTACGGCCACCCCAGTTCGTCGCCGTCGCCGCCCGCGCACTTCGACGGCGACCCGGCCTTCACGCCGCCCGCCGTGTGGTTTCCCTACGCGTGGGTGCGCTCCGCGAGCGGCCTCGCGACCGTCGGTGACTTCCGATTCGGGCCGTTTGGCGGGCAGATGCTCGTGGGCGAATTTCAGAACGCGAGCGTCGTGCGCGTGGCGCTGGAGAAGGTGAACGGCCAGTGGCAGGGCGCGGTGCTGCCGTTCGTGAAGGGCTTCGCGTCCGGCGTGAACCGCCTCGCCTACGGGCCGGACTCGCGGCTCTACGTGGGCGGACTGCGCTTCGGGCACTGGACGAGCATCGCACCGCAGCCGCACTCGCTGGACCGCGTGAAGTTCACCGGCCGCGTGCCGTTCGAGTTCAAGACTATGGCCGCGCGCACGAACGGCTTCGAGCTGGCGTTCACGCAGCCCGTGGACGCGAAGCTCGCCGGCGACGCCGAGAACTGGGACGCGACGCAATACACCTACGCCTACGACGGCAAGCACAACGCGCCCGAGAAGGACCGCGACGAGAAAATCCCCGGCCCACCCTTGCGTGTGCTGAAGGCCGAGGTCGCCGCCGACAAGCTCACCGTGCGCCTGACGCTCGAAGGCCTGAAACCCCGCCACGTCATCATGCTCCGCGCGTTGGGCTTGAAGGGCCACCGCGGCGACGCGCTGCGGCATGACACGCTGCACTACACGTTGAACGAGATTCCCCGGTAGGGGGAGCCGGGGTTCGCCGCGCGGTCGTTGCGCAAGGGCCGCACTGCCAACACACTCACCGGCACTGTGACCGACTCATCTTTGCCATCCTCCGACAGCTCGACGCCCGCGACTCCGCACCGCCGCCGCCCGCGCTACTCGGGCAAGAACCCGCGCGCATTCGAGGAGAAATACAAGGAGCGCGACCCGCAGCGCTACGCCGAGACGGTCGCGAAGGTGATCGCGTCGGGGAAGACTCCGGCGGGCACGCACCGGCCCATCATGGTCGCGGAGATTCTCGAGGTGCTAGCGCCCAAGCCCGGTGAGATGGTGGCGGATTGCACGCTCGGCTACGGCGGCCACGCGTGCGAGTTGCTCGCCCGACTCCAGCCCGGCGGCCACCTGCTCGGCTTGGATGCGGACCCGCTGGAGTTGCCGAAGACCGAGGCGCGCTTGCGTGAGGCGGGCTTCAGCCCGGAGGGGTTCACTGCGATTCGCAGCAACTTCGCCGGACTGCCGCAGGCGCTCGGGGAATGCGGAATGCGGAATGCGGAACGCGGAATGAAGGGCGCGGACTGCATCCTCGCGGACCTCGGCATCTCTTCGATGCAGCTCGACGACCCGGCTCGCGGTTTCTCCACGAAAGGCGACGGGCCGTTGGACATGCGGATGAACCCGCAGCGCGGCCAGCCTGCGGCTGCGCTGCTCGCGAAGACTTCACCGGACGCTCTGGCAAATCTGCTTCGCGCAAATGCTGACGAGCCGCGCGCGACTGAACTTGCCGTCGCGCTGGCTGGACACACTTTCGCCACGACGCGCGAACTCGTCGCCGCCATCCGTGCCGCGCTGCCGACGATGCACAAGGGCGAGGCGGACCTCACGGTGCGGCGCGTGTTCCAAGCGTTGCGCATCGCAGTGAACGACGAGTTCTCCGCGCTGGACACGCTCCTGCGGCATCTGCCCGCGTGCCTGAACCCCGGCGGACGCGTGGCGGTGCTCACGTTCCACTCGGGTGAAGACCGGCGCGTGAAGCACGCCTTCGCCGCTGGGCTGCGTGATGGGGTTTACGCAGCCATCGCCGAGGAAGTCATCCGGCCCACGGTTGAAGAGCGTCGGGACAACCCGCGCTCGTCCTCGGCGAAGTTGCGCTGGGCGCGGCGGGCTGGGCCATAGTCTGGTGAGGCTGACTCCCTTCCTCACGCAAAGGACGCCAAGGACGCAAAGGTCAACCAGAGCTGGCACGGGATAGAGGCTGCTCCATTCCGCTTTGCGGCCTTTGCGGTCTTTGCGTGAGGCTACTTGGATTCGTCGGGCTTTGCGGGCGGCTCGGTGGGGTGCCGTTCCGAGTCGGGCCTTGCGCTGGCGAGCACGCGGGCGACGGCTTGCGGGTGCGCGACGAGGTAAGGCTTTCTCTCCACTTTCGGCACGGCGCGGAGAAGCGAGTAGGCGGCCCAGCTCGTGGCGGAAATGGAGATAAACTGGTCCACGCCGTGGGGGAAGTTGCTCTCGAAGAACGGCTGCACGTCGTGTGTGCGCTTGCGGACGTGCCATGTGCCGTCGGTGCCTCGGACAGTGAGCAGATAGCGCAGGCCGCGCTGGAACTTGGCGTCCTTCACCGTGAGCGCGCCGGTGTCGTGGAGCGCGGCGAGCACGGTGCCGGTCGCGTAGGCGTCGCTGGCGGTGTCGAGCTTCTGGGGCCAGCCGCCGTCTGCCGCTTGGACGGCGAGCAGTTCAGCGGCCTCCTTCTTGAACGCTGCCTCGTCCACGTCTAGCAAGTGCAGCGCGCGGAGGCGATGCACGCTGTCCTCGGTGTTACGCGCGAGCGCGGCCAAGAGCCATTGCCGGCGGCTGCGGTGCGTGTGCCGGTGCGCGCGGCCAGTGAGGGTGGGCTGTGATTCCGCAGGCCGCGCAGCACGAGATAGGTGGTGGTGAATTCGCTGCCGACCGTGGGCGGGCGACGCATGGCGGGTGACCAGTGGTCGAGGTTCTTGTTCTGGTCGAGGAAGGACTCCGCCGCCGCTGCCGTCGTGGCGTCGGGCTTCCAGCCGACGACTTCAAGCAACCACAACGCGGTGCCCGGCCCGTCGGTCGTGCCGGCGATGGACCAGCCTTCCTTGAAACGCGGGCGGTCCTCAATGAGGCCTAGGTAAGCGCGAGCCAACTGTCCTCGGAATTGCCCGTGTTGATGGGGAAGCCGCGACCCAGGCATCGTTGATGACCAGCGACGCGTGGGCGCCGTGGTGGCAGGTGAAGCACGCGCGCTCCTGCAAGGCAAAGGCGGAGCTGCGTTCGATGAGCAGCAGGGCTTTGGCGACGGCGGCGCGAAGCTCGACAATCGGGACGGCTGCGACCTGCGCCGCGCGAAGGGCGGGCGCGAGCGAGGTGAGAACCAGCAAGATGGTTCCCGCCAGCGAGGGGCAGAGTCGGCACGGCAGCTTCATTGCAAGACCTGCAAGATTGAGGAGCCGAGCGGTGGCAGACCTCGCCGGAAATTGTTTCGCGCCAGACGGGGATTGCTCAGGCACTGAGCCGCAGCGCGTTTCCACTGCGAATCGCGCGGTCCTGCTCGGGCGTGAGCATGGACTCCTTGAGCTTCAGCACGGCGCTCTCGAAGTAGAAGAGTGGCGCGTGCGAGCCGAAGAGGAGACGCTCGGAGGGGAGTTGCTTCAGCAGATTCGCCACGCCGCCCACGCCTTCGAGCATCGCGACCTCGAAATGCGCACCGGCGGCAGCGAGGCGCAGGAGGGGTTCGCCGCGCAGAGTGCGGAAGGCGTTGAGCAGTTGCAGGCGGAGCGAGGGCAGGTTCTTCATCAGGCTCGCGAGCGACGCGGCGTCCACGGGCGGGACTTGCACCAGAGGATGGAGCGTGCGCTCGTCTTCCATTACGACGGCGAGCTGGACGATGATCTTCTTCTCCGCAGCGACCGTGAGGAGGCGGACGAACGCGGGGTCATCGAGTTTGTAGCCGTGGTAGTTCGGGTGCAGGCGGATGCCCGGCATCCGGTGGACCTCGGCGCAGCGGCGCAGTTCCTCCTCCCAGTCCGGCAGCTTGGGATTGACCGAGCCGAAAGGCACGAGCAAGCCGCCGTGGGCGCGGCACTCGGCGGCGAGGCGGGTGTTCGCCGAGCCGAGGTCCTTGTGCAGCAGGCCATCGAAGGTGCCGGCCCACGCCTGCGTGACGCCGTGCTCGCGGAGCTTGGCGACGAGCGCGGGCGTCTCGTCCAGCGGGCAGCGGCGGAAGAACCAGCGACCGAGGGAGACGTTGGTGTCAACGAGGGCGACCGCTTTCGGCTCGGCGGCGGAAACTTTCTGCGCGGCGAGGGCGACGAGAGAAGCGGTGGCGAGGGACGTTTTGAAGAAGGTGCGGCGTGACGCACTTGTGGTCTGTGGTGGCTCGTCACCGCACTCCGAAGCGCGAGCCTCCTCACGTCGTCTGCTACGCGAGTGGTTCATACTGCCTTGAGCGCGATTCGGTGCATGGCGTTGTTGCAGTAGCCTTCGGGGTTCCAGCCGGGCACGAGCATCGGCTGTTGGAAACCTTTCTCGTCGGTGGCACGCGCCCAGATTTCGTAGTAGCCCTTCGTCGGCAGCTTCACCTCGACCGACCAACGTTGCCACGCGTAGCGGTTGCGCGGGGCGCTGAGTTTCGCGGGGAGCCACGTCGCACCGAAGTCGTAGCTGAGGTGCATCGCCTTCACGTCGCCCCAACCGCTCCACGCTTGGCCGCGCAGGAGGGTGGGCTGCGCGACGGGGACTTCCGCGCCCGAGGCCGGCAGCGTGATGAGGGACTTCACCGGCAGTTGCTCAAGGATTGCCATGTCCGCTGCCTCGACCTTCGTGCCGGGCGCGACGGGGAACTTCGGCATCCTATACGAATGGCCGGTCATCTTCTCGCCGTCGTGCTCGCGGTCGCGGACCCAGAGGCGCGTGAGCCACTTGCCGGAAGTCGAGGCGGGCCAGCCGGGGCAGACGAGGCGCAGGGGCCAGCCATGCAGCGTGGGCAAGGGCTGGCCGTTCATCTCCCACGCGAGCAGCGTGTGCTCGTCGAGCGCCTTGGCGACGGGAAAGCCGCGCGAGATGGCGTGCTTGCCGGGCGCGCGGCTCAGATGTGCGTCCTCGCTCTGATAGCCGATGTGAACGGCCGACTTCTTCACGCCCGCGCGGCGCAGCACGTCGGCGAGACGCACGCCGGTGTGGAGCGCGCAGCCGACACCGCCGAGGGTCCACTGGTTGCCGGAGGCGGGCGGGTTGAAGGCGGCGCGGCCATTGCCGGCGCACTCGATGACGAGCGCACGGGTGACTTTCGGAAACTGGCTTTGAAGCTCGGCCAGTGTGAGCTTCAGCGGCTTCTCCACTTCGCCGTCAATTGTCAGCGACCAGCCGGCGAGGTCGCGCTTCCCCGCACGCTCGGGCACATGGCCGTTGTTGCGGACGAAGTGGCGCTCGGTCGGGGTGATGTCGTCATCGAGCAGCGTGACGGGCGTCTCGGCGACAATGGGGCGGTCGCTGAGGATGCGCAGGCCGCGCTTGTCGGGCAACAAGTCGGCGACGGTCTGCGCCAGCGCGTCGGGGAAGAGGCCGGGCGCGAGGTTGCGCGCGAAGGGAATCGGTCCGCCGAGCGCGGCGGCGAGGGAGGCAAGCGTGGAGCCGCGCAGGAAGTTGCGGCGGGAGGCGGCGGTGCGGTGCATGTGCGTTGCGCGGATGTTCAACGCGCCGGCAACGGGCGGCAAGCTTGGAGCGCGTGCTGGGGACGAAGTGATTGGTAATTAGTCGTGCGCACCGCATCAGCGCTGGCAATCATCCCACCCACTAAACACTAACTACTAATCACTCCTCCCTTTCCCCATGCCCCGCTCTGCCTCACTCTCCATCGCACTGGCCGCCGGGTTCGTGCTGTTCCTCGCCGCCACTCCGCTCATGGCCCAGACCAACGTGTCCAACGCCGAGGCGTGGCTCGCCGCCGCGCCGGTCGCGCCGGAGTTTTCCGTGCCGAAGACGAAGGCCGCGTGGGAGAAGCGCCGAACCGAGGTGCGAGCGACGTTGTGGCAGTTGCTCGGCAAGCTGCCGCCGCGACCCAAGGTGCCCAAGGTCACGACCGTCTCTCGCGAGGACCGGGGCGATTATGTCTTCGAGAAGTTCACGTTCGACAACGGCGCGGGCGCGACTGTGCCGGGCTATGTGTTCCTGCCCAAGGGCGTTTCCGCCAAGTCGCCCGCCATCCTCTACTGCCACTGGCACGGCGGCCAATACGACATCGGCAAGGACGAGCTGATGCGCACGAATGCCGTGCCCACGCCACCCGGACCGGCACTCGCAAAGCGTGGCTACGTGGTGCTGGGCGTGGACGCTTATTGCTTCGGCGAGCGGAATGGCCAGGGGCCGGGCGGGCTCGCCGAGAAGGGCGGGGCAGGGGAGATGACGGCGTCGAAGTTCAACCTCTGGGTCGGGCGCTCGCTCTGGGGGATGATTCTGCGCGACGACTTGATGGCCTTGGATTACCTCGCATCGCGCAAGGAAGTGGACGCGTCGCGCATCGGCGTCACCGGCATCAGCATGGGCGCGACGCGCGCGTGGTGGCTCATGGCGCTGGACGAGCGGCTGCGCGCCGGTGTGCCGGTCGCGTGCATGACGCGCTACACGGACCTCATCCGCATCGAGGGTTTGAAATACCACGGCATCTACTACTTCGTGCCCGGGATGCTGAACCACTTTGACTCCGAGGCCATCATCGCGCTCGCCGCGCCGCGCCCGATGCTCTTTATGACCGGCGACAAGGACTACGGCTCGCCCATCGAAGGCATTCGCAAGCTGGAGGCGAAGATTCGCCCGGCCTACGGGTTGTATCGCGCGGAGGCGGGCTTCGAGAACGTCGTCTATCCCGGACTCGGCCACGTGTATCTGCCGGAGATGTGGGAGAAGATGCTCGGCTGGATGGACAAACACGTGCGGGATGGGAAGTGAAGGGGCGTGATGCGTGATGCGTGAGTGTGGCTGGTTGCGCCCGTGCTAGAACACGCCACACGCCGCCGCCTACTTCCTCTTCCGCCACTCGCGCAGGATCTCCACGAGCATCGGGAGCACGGAGACGAAAATGATTCCCAGCACGACCAGCTCGAAGTTCTTCTTGACCCACGGCAGGTTGCCGAAGAACCAGCCCGCCGGCACAAGGGTCACCACCCAAGCGACCGCGCCGACGACGTTGAACATCATGAAGCGCCGGTAGTCCATCGCGCCGCTGCCCGCCACGAACGGGGCGAACGTCCGCACGATGGGCACGAAGCGCGCGAGGATGATGGTCTTGCCGCCGTAGCGCTCGAAGAACTCGTGCGTCTTGGCCAGATACTCGGGTCGTATCAGCCGGGGGTAGCGCTTCGAAAGCGCCGCGCCGGCGAACTTGCCGACGGAGTAGTTGACCGTGTCGCCGATGACCGCCGCGATGAAGATGACCAGCCCGGCCACCCACACGTTCAGGCCGCTGTCCGCGTTGGCTGCGATCGCCCCGACTGCGAAAAGCAGCGAATCGCCCGGCAAGAACGGCGTCACGACCAGCCCCGTCTCCGCGAAGATGATCGCGAAGAGAATCGCATACACCCACGCGCCGTGATCGCGCGTGAGGTGGTGCAAGTGCTCCTGAAGATGCAGGAACAGATCGAGGACTTGCTTGATGGTGTCCATGAGCGGGCGACGCTGCGGGAAAATGGCATTGCGAGGCAAGCGCGTTGTTGCAGACTCGCGGGGCAGACTTGAAACCACTGACCCGCACTTACCGGCACTAATGGGAAGCGGTGCAAAGGCGGAGTTTTGTTTCTTATCAGTGTCGGTTAGTGCCAGTTAGTGATGTTTGTCTTTATGCAAGCCGCAGTCCTCCACGGAAAACAAGATGTCCGCCTCGAAGAGGTCACCGAGCGCCCGCTCGCGCCCGGCGAGGTGCGCATCCGCATCGGCGCGGCGCTGACGTGCGGCACGGACCTCAAGGTCTTCAAGCGCGGCTACCACGCGAAGATGATCGTGCCTCCCGCAGTGTTCGGGCACGAGCTGGCGGGCGAGATCGTCGAAACGCGGAGCGCGGAAGGCGGAACGCGGAATGAGGGCTGGCGCGTCGGTGACCGCGTCGTTGTCGCGAACTCAGCGCCGTGCGATGTCTGCGATTCCTGCGAACGTGACCAACAAAGCCTCTGCGACGACTTGCTCTTCCTCAACGGCGCTTACGCCGAGTCCATCGTTGTCCCGGCGCGGCTGGTGGAGAAGAACCTGTTGCGGCTCAAGCCCGGCACCGCTTTTCGTGACGCTGCGCTCACCGAGCCACTCGCGTGCGTGGTGCAGGGCGTCGAGGAGTCAGAGCTTGCGGCAGGACAGCGAGTGCTGGTCATCGGCGCGGGGCCGATTGGGCTGATGTTTGTGGCGTTGGCGAAGAATCTGGGCTGTGAAGTCACGGTGGCCGGGCGCGGTGAGGCGCGGTTGGCGGCGGCGATTCGGCTCGGATCCAGCGCGGTGATTGACGTCGGGACTGAAGGGGACATCGTGAAGGCCGCCCGGCAGGGCGGTCCTACCACGCCTCAGTTTGACGTTGTCATCGAGGCGGTCGGCAATCCGGAGGCGTGGGAGGCGGCGGTGAAGCTCGTGCGCAAGGGCGGCTCGGTGAACTTCTTCGGCGGCTGTCCGGCGGGCACGAGCGTCTCGCTGGACACGGGGCTGATCCACTATTCGAACCTCACGCTGCGGGCCAGCTTCCACCACACGCCGCGCACCATCCGCCGCGCACTGGACTTCATTGAGTCAGGTGTCATCCGCGCCGCTGACTTCGTGGATGGGGAATGCGCCCTCAGCGAGCTGCCCGCGCTGTTCGCCCGCATGACGGCGGGGAACCGGGTGGTGAAGACCCTCGTGGACGTGCGCCGGTAGCTGCGTAACGGGGGACACTCTTGTCCCCCCAGCCCGCGCAACCCGGCGCAAGCCACGGCGGACAGGAGTGTCCGCCTTACTTCCCGCCGCGATACACAGCCTGCGCGGTGCAAGTCTCAGCCACGACGACTTCCTTGAGCATCGGCAGCCCGGGCTTCAGGCGCTCCCAAATCCAAACGGCGACCTTTTCGCTCGTGGGATTTTCCAGGCCGGGCACGTCGTTGAGGTAACGGTGGTCGAGCTGTTCCCAGAGCGGCTTGAACGCGGCCTTGATGTCCGCGTAGTCCATCAGCCAGCCGAGCTTCGGGTCGCACTCGCCGGCGATGACGACTTCCACCTTGAAGCTGTGCCCGTGCAGGCGGCGACACTTGTGCGCCTCGGGCAGGAGCGGGAGGAGGTGGGCGGCTTCGAATTGAAAGGATTTGCGGAGTTCCATGTTCATGAGTTCAAAAAATATTCAGTAACCAGTGTTCAGTGTTCAGTTCCGCTGCGCACGTGGCACCGACTGAATACTGAAAATTGAACACTGGGTCTCGGTTCATTGCTCCCAGTCCGTCCACCGCACGAGGTCGCCCAACAGCGCCCGCCCATCATGCCGCCACGTCAGCGGCGGGTTTTGCATCTGGCCTAGCGGGCAGAGACGCGTCGCGCCCCAGCGGGAGAACTGTTTCACCAGACCTTCCATCTCGTGCTCCTGCGCCGCAAGGCCGACGGTCGAGGTGTGGTCGCGCACGGGGTCTGCGCCACGCAAGGCCTCGGCAACATCGAACACGGGCTTCACGTAGATGAAGCGGTTGAGGCAGGACAACGCGAATCGCGCGTCGGACTCAAAGACCACCGTCCACGCCGTCGAGTCCGGGCTGCACCAGTGCCGCGTCTGCTCCGGTGCGTGCGCGGCGCGGACTTCGTAGATGGCGCGGCGCGCAGCGATGTGCGCGGCGGTCTCGGTGGAGATTTTGCCGCGCGGCTCGGCGGCTTCGCGGCGCGCGAGCTCCTCGGCGAGTTGGCCGGCGAAGTGCAGCGCGAAGCCAACGCTATTGTCCTCGACGTAGAAGACGTGCGGCGAGAGGCAGCCGAGCTGGTCCCACGCGACGACGTCTGCGGCTGCGGCGGCAATGAGCTTCTTCGCGCGCCAGCCGGAGATGGCCTCGCGCGTCACGTAGCCGAAGCTGACCTGATGGCCGTAGCCAGCGAAACGCGCGCGCGGTGGCAGCGCGCGCCGGACGGCTTCCACGGATTCGTCCGAGCCAGTGGCGGTCACGCCGTCGCATTGGGCGAAGAGCGCTTTCTCCAGCTCGCCCGAGCCGCCGCGCCACTCGGCGATCTCGATGCACGCGCCGAGCTTTGGCTCGCTGCCGTAGAGCGAGTGGAGGAACAGGCGTGGCAGATACGCGCCGCCGCGCGCGCACTTGATGAACTGCGCCGAGCGCGTGAGAAGCCCAAGCACGATGGCCGTGAACGCGGGGTTCGGCACTGAGCCGGCAGTGATGTGGCCGAGCAGCTCCGGCCCGGTCGCGAGCGCCATGCGGCGCGTGCGGCCATCGCTGTTGCTCGCGCTGAATGCGTCGAGGCGCTGGATGGTGCCCAGTTCCTGTGCGAGCAGCGCCTCGAGGTTTTCGCCGGTGAGCTGGCGGAAGAAGTTGTCGAGTCCGGTGGCGATGGTGTGGGCGGAGAAGCCCGTGTGGGCCGGGCCTTCCTTGAGCGCGAGCTTGCGGAATGGATAGTCATCGGACAGCCAGTCATCGGCGGTGCGGACGAGCGTGCGCAGGATGCTGGGCGTGTCGCGCACGGCGAGGTATTGCGTGCGGTTGCGCTTCAGCGCGAGGCACGTCTCCGTGACCATCAGAGGCGACAGCTCGGCCTCGGGCGGCAGGTCGGCGAGGTAGTAGTTCGGGAGCGTCATGGCGTCGGCACAACGGCGAGGTTGGTCTGAATCTGCGAGTAAAGCCCCGCTGTCCACGCGGGCACGCGGGCGTCCTTCGGCACCGACTTGCCCCGACGGAAATCCACGGGCGTGAGGAAAACTGTGATGTTCTTGATCCCGGTGTCAGCCGCCAGCACGAACAAGTCTTCCGCCGCCTCGTCACCCATCGCGAGACAGCCGATGGAGATGTTGCTGCCGTGAATCATGATGTCGCCGCCGAGCCGGTCGCGTCCATCGAGCTGCCCCTTCGCCCGGTCGAACGCGTTTGGATAGCCGACGCGCAACGAGAGGTGGAAGCGGCTGTTGGGGTTGAGCGACTCAATGGGATAAATGCCTTCCGGGACTTGGCGGTCGCCTTCGCGCAGCTTGGGGCCCAGTTCACCGCTCGCGCCCAACACACGGTAGTAGCGCACGAAGCGTAGTCTGCCGTCGGTGCCGGCGGCGTGGAGTTCCACCCGGCGCTCGTCCTTGATGCCGACCAGCACAAGACGCGTAGGCGGATAGGGGACCGCTGCCTTCTTGAAGTGCGGCTCCAATCGAGCGCGCGCCGCGGGGCCATATTGTTTCACCCGCTCTTCGACGGTCTTCTTCGTGAGCGAGGTGGCGGCGTAAGCTGCCAGCAGGACCAGAGGAAGGCATCCGATAATCAGCAGGCGCGATTTCATGGCTGTTGGGAGTGTTCCCGATTCCGGATTTCGCGCAAGCACAGCAAGCCGGGCAGCGATGCGAGCAACAGCGCGGCGAGCAGCAGGTAGAAGTCGTGGTAGTGCGCCGGCTCGGCGGCTCCCGCGCCGAGGTGCTCCACCCAGCGACCCGCGAACCAGTGCGCGACGTTGCCGAGGATTCCGCCCACTGTGATGAAGAGGCCGAAGACACGCCCGCGCACCACGTCGGGCACTGATTCCATCAACGCGGCCTCGACCATCGGATAGCAGCCCATGAAGAAGAAGCCATAGACCGCGAGCGCGACTGCAAGCCAAGCGCGCGGCAGATGCGGGAAAGCCGCGATGACCACTGCCGCCGCAATCATCACGCCCGCCGTCCAGCGCGTGCGTCCAAGGTCGCTGAGGTGGCCGAAGAGCGGGTTGCTGATGACGCCCATGAGGAAGATGACGCTCAGTGCCGCACCGGCTTCCTTCACGGAGAAGCCGTGGGCCTTTTGCAGAAACAGCGAGCCGAGGCTGCCCATGCTGTGCCCGGCGAAATCGCGCAAGGCGAACGCTACGGCGGCCGTGAAGAAGAGGAGCCACAGGGCGGAAGTGGGGAAGAGTGCCGGGGACTTGCAGTCGCCGTCGGGTGCGCTGGTCGGACGAGGTGAAGACTGCAAGTCGCCTGCACTGGAGGACTCATCGGCCAGCCACGCGAATGCTCCGGCCGCGAGGATTCCCAGCACACCAACCTCCATCACCGGCATGCGCCAGTCGCCGGATTGCGTCGCGCGCCAACCGGCGTAGATCGGGCCGACGAAGAAGCCCACGCCAGCACCGATGCCGACAAGTCCGAGCGCACGGCCAGTTGCCTCGGGATAGAGTCGCGCGATCAGGGCCGTCGCCGCCGGGTGAAAGCAGCTTCCGCCGATGGCAGCGACGACGACGCTTGCCAGCGCCAGCGGGTAGGTCGGCGCGAGCGCAAGGCCAACGAAGCCCAGCGCGTTGATGAACAGTCCCCAGCCGAGGAGTTTCTTGCGGCTCACGCGGTCGGCAAGGATGCCGAGCGGGTAGCTCAGGCCGTAGTAGGTGAGCATCATCACTGTCATCGGGAGCGTCGCCTGTTCGAGGCTCGTGAGCTTCAGGTCGCGCTGCATCGGCAGGTAGAGCGGCAGCAGCGCGACATGATAGACGTGCGTGAATGCGTGCAGGACGCCCAGGAGCCAGAGCGTGCGCGTGCGATGATGCGGCGAGTCCATGTCAGACGGCCATGAGCGAACAGCCGCGCGCCTCGGCTTGCGTGGCGCGACCCAGCAGCTCGAAGCCATCGCCACGGCGCACCGCGAGGTCCTCGGTTTGAATCGCCATCACGGAGCGGACGTTCGCGAGGTCGAAGATTCTGAGCAAGCCGGTTTCGCCGTCGGCGACTTCGCGGCCAGATTCAGGTGAGATGACAAGTGCGCGGCACCATGGGGGGAAACGGAAGGGAAGTGAGGCGTGATTAGTGATTAGTGAATAGGCCTGCGAACTCAGCTCGCTCATGCCGTATTCGCAGACGATGGAGGCGTGTGGGATGCCGAGGCGGGACGTGATGAGCGCGTGCAACTCGGCCTTGGGCAACTCGCGCGAGCGGCCTTTGTAGCCGCCGGTTTCCATGACGCGCGAACCGGGCGGCAGCCTGAGGGACAAGCCGCGTTGCTCCAATGCATCGAGGAGGTTCACGAACATGAACGCGGTGCCGAGGAGGATGACCGGCTGCGCGGATTGCCCGGCGTGACGGAGCGCGGTGAGGGCGGCGGTGAAGTCGAGCTGCCAGGAGTTGTCCGCGCCGGCCGTCGCCACGAAGCGCGATCCGGACGCACCGAACGCGCGGCTCACGGTGGCGAACATGTGGACGAGGGATGAGTGCGGAGTCCGCGCAGGCGGCGGCACCAGGCAGAGGAAGGTAGGGCGCGTCTGTCCCAGCGCGCCGGTTGGTTGTTCGGATGGTCCGGCGGCGCGCTGGGGACAGACGCGCCCTACCTCTGCGGGCAAGAGATGCCGCGCAAACCAAGGGAGCAGCGAGGCTTCATAGACCGCGAGGGACTCAGCGTTGTGGAAGTGCCGGCTGGGGCGGTGCTCCGTCGTGCCGCTGGAGTGGAAGACGGCGGTGCGCTCGGCGGGCGCGAGGCTCGTGACTTCCAGCTCCTTGAAGGCAGCCGTCGGCACGGCGGGGATTTGCCGCCAGTCGGGCAGTGCGTCCGGCGCGACGCGACGCGCTTCGCAGAGCTGGCGAAAGGGCGCGACATGGGCGAACTGAAGCGCGAACAACTCCCGGGCGAGCGAGGAGAACTGGGGCGCGTCATCAGCTCCGCCGCGTTCGATGAACGCGAGCAGACGGCGCGAATAGGCGGCAAAGGGAGACGGAGTCGTCACGCGGTTTTGAAGCTGGTGGTCCGCTACAGCTGGCGGTGAACCTGCGAAATTTCCCGCGACGTGTCCAGCGGCGAGTGCGGCCAGAGGCAACCCAGGTTCAAGTCTCGCCAAACGACGGTGAGCCTGACCGGCCCGGCACTGCTTGGCTCTCGTTCAGAAAACAGCAACGCACCTCATGGGAAGATCGAGGTCGCGGCGTGCGAATGATTTTTGCGTGCGGCTTGGTTTTGGGTTTCCAAGCCGTTCGCGGGTAGAGCAGCAGGGGGCAAGGCGCTCCTAAAAACCGGGCTGAGGCTTCCTTTCGTGCCGCAGCCTGGTTTGAAGGAGTGCCTTGCCTTTTTTATTCTTGAGGAGGCGGCTGCTTCCCCGCAACGCGATACAGCGGGCTGCCAGTCACCTGCGTTGGCAGGCTCAGGAGGAAGCGTCCGCATGTCACGTAGAGCGTGCGACCGCCCGGGCCGCCGAAGGCGCAGTTCGTGATCGTGTCCTCGGGCGTCTCCACGAACGCGACGAGCTTGCCTTGCGGTGTGAGCACGTGGATGCCGGGGCGCGTGTCGAGTGTCTCGCTGGAGCCGCGCGTCTTGTGCAGGCCGGCGGCGACGTAGAGGTTGCCCACCGCGTCCACACGCATCCCGTCGCCGCTGCGGCCGGGGTAGAAGGTGTGGAGCACGCGGTGGTTCGCGACCGCGCCGTCGGGCTTCAAGTCGTAGGCGCGGATCACGCGCGCGCGGTTCGTGCGACCATCGGACTCGATGAGGTAGAACGTCCGGTTGTCCGGCGAGACGGCGAGGCCGTTGGGCATGTCAATGTCCGGCGCGGCCAGGATGCGCGAAGTTTTGCCGTTGAGGTCAATGCGATAGACAGCGTTCACGTTGCCCGTGGGCGCGTTTGTGTTCGCGAGGCGCGAGGTGAAATAAATCCGTCCGCTGCCATCCACGCACACGTCGTTCGGGCCGCCGAGCGGGAAGCCGTTGAACGTGTCGCACAGCACCGTCAGCACGCCGCTCTTCATGTCGGTGCGCGTGACGCGGCCGTTCGTGCCGTCCGCCGCCTCGCACGTGAGCAGCCGGCCCTGCCGGTCAAAGGCCTGGCCGTTCGCGCCGTTGCTGGGCTTGCGGAACGTGGACAGTTTCTTGGCCGCCGGCTCCCACTTGAGAATCTCGCCAGGGTTGGTGAAGAAGACATTGCCCTCCGCATCCACAGCCGGGCCTTCGGTGAAGTTCTTCGTGCCGGGCAGGGTGGTCTCGACCTTGAGCACGCCGAGATGCTTCGCCGTGTCGAGGCCGCCGTAGCGGTCGGCGGCGAAGGTGGACGGAGCGGCGAGAAGTGCGGCGAGGAGAAGGCGATTCATGCCATCCTCTGACGCAGGCGCAGGCTAGGTGACTCGGAACCAAGAGTTCAGACTTCATTCTTCCCCGCCGCTCCGACATCCTCCTGCCTGTGACCGCCGAACAAGCCGCCGCCCTCCTCGACTCCTTCCGTGCCGGACGCGCCTCGCGCGACGACGTGCTCCGCGCCTTCCAGGCCGCGCCCGTCGCGGACCTCGGCTTCGCGCAGGTGGACACGCACCGCGCGCTGCGCAAGGGCTTTCCCGAAGTCATCTTCGGCGCGGGCAAGACGCCGCCGCAGATTGCCGCCATCGCGGGCCAGCTCGTCGAGCGCGAGCAAAACGTCCTCGTCACGCGCCTTACACCCGAGGCCGCGCGGCTGCTCAAGCGCAAGTTCAAGCACGCCGTCTGGCACGAGGCCGCGCGCGCCGTGACCATCGAGAAGAAGCCCTTGCCCAAGCGCCCCGGCCTCATCGCCGTGCTCTGCGCGGGCACCAGCGATTTGCCCGTGGCAGATGAGGCGGCCGTGACGGCGGACATCATGGGCAACCGCGTCGAGCGCATCAGCGACGTGGGCGTGGCCGGGCTGCACCGGCTGCTGGCCAAAATGGAAACCCTCCAACGCGCGAACGTGCTCGTGGTCTGCGCCGGAATGGAAGGCGCGCTGCCCAGCGTGGTCGCCGGACTCGTCTCCAAGCCCGTCATCGCCGTGCCCACAAGCATCGGCTACGGCGCGGCCTTCGGTGGCGTGGCGGCGCTGCTCGGGATGCTCACGAGCTGCGGCAGTGGCGTGACGGTGGTGAACATAGACAACGGCTTCGGTGCCGGCTACGCGGCGAGCCAGATCAACGCGCTAGCTGCTGCATAAGGAGCGCGGACGCCCACGTCCGCAGCCCAGTTGGTTTGGGCTATTTCCAAGGCCGAAAGACACTTGGCGAGTGGCTTCGTAACCGCGAAGCGCCTCTTCTTCCTCTCCCTTCATCGGATGAGGGGAGAGGGTTGGGGTGAGGGTTACACGCATCGGCGCAAGTCGCCCCACCCCTGATCCGGCCTGCGGCGACCTTCTCCCCTCCTCCGAGGAAGGGAGAAGGCGCGCGTCGTGGCGTCGGGTTGGCATTTCATCGAGTGCCTTCAAGAATTCCGTTAACAAGCTGCGGACGTGGGCGTCCGCGCTTCTTGCCGCCGGTGAATTCACCCTCCCCTCTCGCGTCACTTCTTCCGCATGTTCACTCGGCTACTTCTCTGCGCGCTTGCGCTGGCCGCTTCCCCCGCGCTTTACGGCGCGGAGGTGGACACGCACGCCGCTGCCGCGATGACCATTCTCCGCGCGCATTGCTTCAGTTGCCACAACCTAGAGAAGAAGCGCGGCCAGCTCGACCTGACTTCGCGCGAGGCGGCACTCAAGGGCGGCGAGAACGGCCCGGTGCTCAAGCCTGGCAAAGGCTCCGACAGCCCGCTGGTGAAACTCCTCGCCCCCGGCTCCGACCCGCACATGCCGCCCAAGAAGCAGCTCTCCGACGCGCTCATTGCCACGTTGCGCGGCTGGGTGGATGCCGGTGCTCCGTGGGACGCGGGTGTGCTCAAGCTCCTCACGCGCGAGACGAAGTCCGACGAGCTGAAGTCGCTTCCCGCCAGCTACACGCCCGTGCTCGCCGTCGCGCTCGCACCGGACGGTCAGCGCCTGGCCAGCGCGCGCGGCAACCAGTTGCTTATCCACACGCTCGGCGCGACGAACCGCACGCTCTCCGCCACGCTCACCGGCGCCCGCGATGCCATCCAGTCCATCGCTTGGAGCGCGGACGGGCGCTGGCTGGCGGCCGGCGAGTTCCGCCGCGTGCTGCTCTACGATGCGAAGACGCTCCAGCCCTTTGGCACGCTCGACAAACCACTCGCGGGCCGTGCCACCGCGGTCGCGTTCACGCCGGACGGCAGCACGCTCGCGGTCGCGGACAGCCCGGGCGGCGCGGCGGGGCAAGTTCACTTGTGGAAGATGGGCGATGAAAAACCCTTCGCCTCGTGGACTGCGCACAACGACAGCATTCTCGATTTGAAAGTCAGCGCGAACGGCAAGCTCCTCGCCACCGGCAGCGCGGACAAGCTCGCGCGCGTTTGGAATCTCGCGACGCAGAAGGAGGTCGCGAAGCTCGAAGGCCACACGAGCTACGTGCAGGCCGTCGCGTTCGGGAAGGACGACGCGGTGCTGGCCACCGGCGGCGCGGACAAGGAAATCAAGATTTGGGACATCGCCAGCTCCGGCCGCGAAGGCTCGTTCTCGAATCGCAGCGCCGCCGTCACCGCGCTGCACTGGACCGTGGGCGGCACGAACTTGCTGGCCGTGGCCGAGGACGGCAGCGCCTCGACCATCACGGACCTCAAACGCCACAGCGGCGAGCAGAGCAGTTCGCCCGGCACCGAGCGCAAGCTCACCGGCGTTAGCGAAGTCCTCTACGCCGTGACCGCCACGCCGGACGCGAAGACGGTCTTCGCCGGCAGCCACGATGGGAGTGTGTATGTGTGGGAAGGCGGGAAGGCAGCGACAAAACTGGAGGCGAAATGAGCTTTAGCCACAAAGAGGCGCAGAAGACGCAAAGAACGCGGACGAAGGCCAACCGCCTCTTCTCCCTCGCCCCCATCGGGGGAGAGGGCCGGGGTGAGGGGGCAGGGCGTCCAGCAAGTCAGAGCGCGTCTGAGTTCAACGTCACCGCTTCTGGCCCCAAACAATCCGCCGCGTCCTTCTGCTCTTCCGCCCGCCCCCTCACCCTAACCCTCTCCCCCGGTGGGGGCGAGGGGACTCGCGCCTCGTGGTGGTGTGCGTTGGTGCTGGGGTTGCTGGCGGCTTGCACACCGCCACAGAAGTCGGCTTCCAAGTCGGGCACACCAGTCGCGCTGAAAGGCGTCACGGCCATCGCGGTGTTTCCCACGGAGCTGCCGCTCATCGCGGGGGCGGCGGCGCATCGCGTCGTCGTGACAGCCACGGACAAGGACGGCTTCGAGGTGACTGCACCGGCGAAGTTCGTGTCGGACAATCCCGCCGTCGCCAGCGTGAGCGCGGATGGCAAGGTGCGCCCGCTCGCGCCGGGCACCGCGACCATCACTGCGAAGCTCTCCGGCAAATCTGCGAGCGCGAAGGTGACGGTGCGCCGCGCCGGCGACTCGCAGTCGCCGTCTGCGACCCCCGATGCGAACAGCGCGACCAACGCCCCGGAGCGGCGGCTGGAAGCCGCCGGCACTGGCCCGCAACTCAGCTTCCTCAATGACGTTCTCCCCATCCTCAGCAAGGCCGGCTGCAACCTTGGCTCCTGCCACGCAAAGGCCGACGGACAAAACGGTTTCAAGCTCACCATCTTCGCCTACGACCCGCGCGCGGACTACTTGGAGATTGTGAAAGACGCGCGCGGTCGCCGCGTGTTCCCGGCGTTGCCCGAGGAGAGTTTGCTGCTGAAGAAAGCCTCGCTCGCCGTGCCGCACGACGGCGGCCTGCGCATCGAGCGCGACTCGGAGGAATTCCGGACGGTGGCGAGTTGGATTGCCCAAGGCATGACTTACTCGCGCCCCGGCGAGCCGACGCTCACGGGCATCGCGGTCTTCCCGAAGGAGCGCCGCTACCGTCGCGAGACGCGGCAGCCGCTGCTCGTGCAGGCGCGCTACACGGACGGCTCCGTGCGCGACGTGACCGAGCTGTCCGAATTCCTCTCGAACGAAAAAACCCTCGCCACCGTGGACGACGAGGGCGTGGTGAGCGTGGGCAAGTTCAGCGGCGAAGGGGCCATCGTCGCGCGCTTCCTCGGCAGCGTTGCGGTCAGCACGGTGATGGTGCCCAGCGATCGCGTGTTGCCGGCGGAACAGTTCGCCGCGCTGCCGGTGAGCAACGACATTGACCGCCTCGTTTATGAGCGGCTGCAAAAGCTCGGGCACCTGCCGTCAGCGGGCTGCACGGACGCGGAGTTCCTGCGCCGCGCGTCGCTCGACACCACCGGCACTTTGCCCACATCGGAGGAGACGATGGCGTTCCTCGAAGACAAATCGCCGGACAAGCGCGCGAAGCTGATTGACCGTCTGCTCGACCATCCCGCGTGGGCCGACCACTGGGCGGTGAAGTGGGGCGACCTCGTGCGCGGCAACCCGTCGCGCGTCGGCGTGAAGCCGGTCTTCCTCATGGACCAGTGGCTGCGCGATTCATTCCGGCAGAACAAGCCTTACGACCAGTTCGTCCGCGAACTGCTCACCGCGCAAGGCAGCACGCACCACGTCGGCCCGCCCGCGCTCTTCCGCGACAAGCGCACGCCCGAGGACGCGAGCGGTTTCGTGAGCCAGGTCTTCCTCGGCGTGCGGCTGGAGTGCGCCAAGTGCCACCATCATCCGAACGAGAAGTGGGACCAGAAGGATTACTACCAGCTCGCCGCGTTCTTCAGTGGCACGCGACGCAAGGGCCAGGGCATCTCCGCCCCCATTAGCGGTGAACCGGAATACATCTGGGCCACCAGCACCGTCGCAATGAAACATCCTGTCACCGGCGAAGACTTGAAGCCGCGCGCACCCGACGGCCCCGAAGTAACCATCGCGACCGGCTCCGACCCGCGCGCCGCGCTCGTGGACTGGATGGTGCAGCCGGAAAATCCGCTCTTCGCGCGTGCCGCTGTGAACCGAGTTTGGAACAACTTCTTCGGTCGCGGCATCGTGGACCCGGTGGATGACTTCCGAGCGTCAAACCCGCCGAGCAACCAGCCGCTCCTCGACTGGCTGGCGAGGGACTTCATCGTGCACAAGTTCGACCTGAAGCACCTGATGCGGACCATCCTGCGCTCGCACACCTATCAGCTCAGTTCCGCCGCCAACGAAACGAACGTGGGCGACACGAAGAATTTCTCCCGCAGCTACCGCCGCCGCCTGCCCGCAGAAGTCCTGCTCGACGCGGTGACGCAAGTGACCGGCACGCGCGACAACTTCTCCGGCCTGCCCGAAGGCTCGCGCGCGCTCCAGACGTGGAACCACAAGCTGGACAGCGAGTTCATGGACGCCTTCGGCCGCCCGAACAGCAGCGCCGAATGCCCCTGCGACCGCGACGCCCGGCCCAGCATGGTGCAGGCGTTGCACTTGATGAACTCCACGCGCCTGAACACGAAGGTCACCGCCACCGACGGCCGCGCGCGTCTCCTCGCCGCCAGCAAGTCAACCGAGGAGCAAATCGTGACCGACCTCTACCTCAGTGCCTACAACCGCAAGCCGACGTCCGAGGAACTCGCCCTCGCCTTGAAAGCCTTCACCGCGAAGAACGCCACCCGCCAGTCCGCCACCGAGGACATCCTCTGGGCGCTGCTGAACTCCGCGGAGTTTGTGTTCAACCACTGAAGCGTAGCCGCAGAGGCAAGGAGGCGGAACTCCTCTGAACTCCCGTGGTCCACCTCCTGACCCCGGCGGCTACTTCTTCGCCTTCACTCCCAGCGCGATGGAGCCGTCCAGTTCGCGTGGAGAAATTGGCATCGTGGGGAACAGTTTCTTAAGCGCGGGCGTGGTGCGGGCGATGGACTGAACTTCTCTCTCGCCAATCTTCGCCTTGCCCACGATGCGGAAGTGCGTGAGCGAGCCGGGCACTGGGTTTTCTGCCAGGATGACCTTGAGTGTCCCGCTCGCAGACTTCTCCGCGATGACTTCGTCGGCGAGCGTCACGCCGTCCAGACCGACAACCGCCAGCGTGACCGGGCCGGTGAAGTCCCGGCGCGTCGCGTTGACCTTCACCGTGAAGCTGCCGCCGGGCTCGGCCTCGAGCTTGTCCGCGTCGGTGTCGAGCGTGAAGCCGGGTGTGAGCAGTTCGACCTTGATGCGGTAACCGTGCTGCGGGCCGCCGCGCCGGATGAGTTCGTCCACGACGAGGAAGAAGGTGCCGTCGGCGGGAATCGTGTTTGTCACGGAGCCTTCGCCCGCATCGCTCACCGTCGAACTGGTGATGGCCGTGCCCTTCGCGTCGCGGAGCTGGAGCATCACCTCGCTCGCGGACCCGATGCTGCGCGTCTGCGCGGTGAAGAGGACGCGCTGGCCTTTCTTCCCGTCGAACTTCCAGAAGTCGCGGTCCTTCGGCTTGAGGAAACGCCCGTTCAGCCCGCCGGGCAGCGTGAACGGCGTGGCGGTTTCGGCGCTGTCGTTCGGCTCTGCGTCCGCGAACTCGGCAGTGTCGGTCACAAGCGCGGAGACGAACGTGGAGGATTTGCCGCCGGGGAACTTCGCGGAAAGGGCCACGCGCGTCGCGTCGGTCGGAGCCGTGGCGGTGACGGGCTTGAGCTTGTCCACCTGCGGACCGACGAAGGAAAAGGTGGCGGACGCACCGGCTTTCACCGCAGCAGGGAAAGGCAGGCTCGCCAGCGGGAAATCTCCGACTCGCAGGCGGAAGCGGTAGTCGCTGCCGCCGCCGAAATTGATGTCGCGCACCTCGATCAGACAGTCGCCGCCCGCCGCGAAGACGTGTGCGAGCCGGCAGTCGCCGCCCAGCCCGGACTCGTCATCGCAGAACGCCAGCTCGCGGCCCCGGAGGTCGAGCAGGCGCAGCACCGGGTCGAGCTTCGAGCCGAGCCGCTGCGCGACGACCTCGATGGCGAGGCGGTCACCGGCCTTCACGGTGACGCGGTAAAACTTGAAGCCGAGCGCGACCGCCGCGCCGTCCACGGCCACGGGCCAGGCGAGGGATTGGGCGTTGGTGGAGCGCGTGTTCGTGGCCGCGTCCGCCGCGCTGGGCAGGTCGTCCACCATAAGGAGCACCGGGCTGGAAACGCCGCTCACCGACGCCACGCGCACGGCGTGGATGCCGACTGGTGCGTCGGCAGGCACCGAGACTTGAAACTTCGCCGCGCTGGCATTGGTAGCAGTGGCGGAGAAAAATTTCGCGCCGATGCCGGTCCAGAGATTGGTCGCGCCGATGAGGTTTGCGCCGTGAACGGTGAGTTCCTGCGTCTTGCCGGGCAGGAGCGCGCCGGGCGAAGTGTGCGTGAGGCCGGGGCTTTGAGCGAAGCCAGCCAAGGTGCCAGCCAACAGGGCGGGCATAAACGCGCGGACAGTGAGCACGCGAGGATTGCGCCGGAGAACGGGCCGGGGCGGCAAGTTCAATCCGCTGTGAGCTGCGCCGGGCGAAGTTGTTGCGTCGCGGGCGGCGAGTTCGCAAGCTCGCGGCGGTTTTGCATGAGCACCCCGCCTCCAGCCGAAACTCTGTCCACGCACACGCCCGCGCTCTTCGCGGCGGCGGTGCTGCGCGCGGCGGAGTTGCTGCGCGCGGGTGAGGTGGTCGCGCTGCCCACGGAGACGGTTTATGGGCTGGCGGCCAACGCGCTGGACCCGCAGGCGGTGGCGAAAATCTACGCGCTGAAGGGCCGTCCGTCGCACAATCCCATCATCGTCCACGTGGACGGGTTGGACATGGCGCGTGCGTGCGTGCGCGGGTGGCCGGAGGTGGCGGAGCGGCTGGCCGGTGCATTCTGGCCGGGGCCGTTGACCATCGTGCTGCCGCGCGCGGCGGCGATTCATGATCTCGTCACGGCAGGTGGTGACACGGTGGGCGTGCGCTGGCCACAGCACCCGTTGATGCGCGAGGTCATCCGCGCGTGCGGCTTCCCGCTGGCGGCTCCGAGCGCAAATCTTTCCAACCAGCTATCGCCGACGAACTCCGAGCACGTCCGCAAGCAGCTCGGCGACCGGCTGCGGCTCATCGTGGATGGTGGACACTCGAACGTGGGCATCGAGTCCACCGTGGTGGACCTGACCACGAGTCCGGCGCGCGTGCTGCGCCCGGGGATGATCCACGCGGAGTCGGTGGCGGCAGCCTTGGGAAATGCGCAATGCGGAATGCGGAATGCGGAATCCGCCGACTCGGACGCGCTGCGGAGTCCGGGGCAGTTGCCGAAGCATTATTCGCCCAAGGCGCGGCTGCTCATCCTGGTTTGGCCCGATGAGGCGGAGTTGAAGGCACGGCTTGCGGAACTCGGCGTGTCGCCGAGCAGCGCCTCGGTGCTGGCGCACACGCACATTCCGCTGGGCGGCGGTTTCGGCTCGGTGTCGGTGATCCCGCACGACGCGGCGGCTTACGCGCGGGCGCTCTACGCGGAGCTGCACCACTGCGACGAACAGGGCGCAGTGTGCGTCGTGGTGGAAGCGCCGCCGGACTTGCCGGAGTGGCAGGGCATCGCCGACCGGCTGCGACGGGCGGCAGCGTGACGCCTGCAGCGGCGGGCTGTGACCGCCGACTCGTGCTACCTACGGTGGTCACAGACCGCCGCCAGAGCGAACAAGCGAAGCCTTCGTTTGACGAAGCCATCGCGATTCCGCAATCTGCCGCGCACATGCGAACCCGATTACTTTCCGGCTTTGCCGCGCTGGCGTTCGCCGCAACAGCCAGCGCACAAACCAACGCGCCCGCAACGCGCGTCATCACGCTGGCGGAGTGCATCGCCATGGCGCTCGACAAGAACCTCGACATCCAGATCCGCCGACTTCAGCCGAGCATTGACCTCTACAACCTGGACTCGGCGCGCGGCTACTACGACCTGACGTTCAACCTCAGCGCCACGCATCGCTACAACTCCTCGCCCGGTTCGCCCGACCCGAACAGCGTGCTCTTCGGCAAAGGCAGCGAGACGTTCACCGAGACTTACGGACCCAGCTTCACGCAGCAGCTCGCCACCGGTGGCCGCGTCACGCTCAACGGCGACCTCATCCGCCGCAGCGGCTCGTCCTTCACCAGCTACAACTACTCGACCGACGCGGGCATCAGCCTCACGCAGCCGCTGCTGAAGAACGCGTGGATTGATTCCACACGCCAGACGATCCAGATCAACAAGCGCACGCTCAAGATTGACGAGCTGGCCTTGCGCAACCAGGTCATCACCACCGTCAACAGCGTGCAGCAGGCCTACTACGAGCTGGTCTTCGCGCGTGACAACGTGCGGGTGCAGGAGGCGTCGCTGGGACTCGCGGAGAAGCTCCTCGCCGACAACAAGCGGCGCGTCGAGGTCGGCGCACTCGCGCCGCTGGACGAGAAGCAGTCGGAGTCGCAGGTTGCCGCGCGGCGCTCGGACTTGCTCTCTGCCAGGCGCGACCTGGAGATTCAGGTGAACAACCTCAAGAACCTTGTCGGTGACGACTTCAACTCATGGGCTGCCACAAGTCTGGAGCCGGCGGACAAGCTCCTCGCCGTCGCGCAGACGCTCAACGTGCAGGACAGTTGGCGGAGCAGCATGGCGCTGCGGCCCGACCTCGCGCAGGCGCGGGAGCAGATCGAGAAGCAGAACATCGTCCTCCGCTACAACTACAACCAGCTCTTCCCCTCGCTCGACCTCACGCTCACTTATGGCCACAACGGCATCGGCCAGACGCTGCCCACGGGCCTCAACGGCATCCAGCGCGGCAACAACCAGTTTTACGCCTACAGCATCGTGCTGAGCTTCCCGTTGAGCAACACGACGGCGAAGAACAACTACAAGTCCGGCAAGCTGACGAAGGAACTGCTGCTGCTTCAGTTCAAGCAGCTCGAGCAAAGCGTGATCGTGGAAATTGACAACGGGGTGAAGCAGACGCAGACGGCTTACGACAAGATCGAGGCCACGCGCCAGGCCCGCCTCTACGCCGAGGCCGCGCTCGACGCCGAGCAGAAGAAGATGGAGAACGGCAAGAGCACGAGCTTCTTCGTGCTCCAGCTCCAGCGCGACCTGACCGCTGCGCGCTCCGCTGAAATCCGTGCGCTGGCCGACTACAACAAGGCGCTCTCCACGCTCTCCAAGAGCGAAGGCACGACGCTGGACAAGGCGAACATCGGGCTGGAGTTCAAGTAGGCAAGTAGGGCGCGTCTGTCGAAGCGCGCCGTCGGGGGGGGGTCGACCAATTGCGGCGCGTTGGGGACAGAAGCGCCCTACCATCACATGGCCGGCGAGTGCCGACCGCGTTTCACTTCTTCTGGAAAAGCTCGGCGGCTTTTTTGTGCCAGGTTTCAGCCTCGACGAAATTCTTCGGCACGCCGCGACCGTGGAGGTAGATGTCGCCGAGCTTGTAGGCGGCATCGGCGTCCCCGCCGTTGGCGGCCGCCTTCAACACCTCGATGTTGTTCGTCGCCGGGGCTCCGCCGCCAGAGGGCGTTTCACAGCCGGCGAGGAACAGCGCGCCGGAGGCGAGCGCGAGGACGAGCGAAAAATGTGCGATGGCTTTCTGAACTGTCTTCATGGGCGCGGACTGTAGCGGGCAGCTCCACCCGTGGCAACGGCACAGTTGACGCGTCGCCGGTGCGCGACTGCAAATCCCGACATCGCTGGAAGCGGGCGGGCCGCTCACATCCATGCGGATTCCAGCCTCAGCAACACACCGCCGGGTTTGACGCTCGGGAGTCCGGGGAGTTAGTTTCGGCTCGTGAACACCAGCATCCTCATCTGCTCCTTCGTCGCCTGTCTGCTGGCGGCATCGGCCTCTGGGCAAGACTCGTTCGACTGGCCGCAGTGGCGCGGGCCCAAGCGCAATGGCGTTTCCGCCGAGAAGGATTTTCTTACCACCTGGCCGAAGAACGGCCCGCAGCGGGTGTGGTCGGCGAAGGTCGGCGTCGGTTTCTCGTCCATGTCGGTCGTGGGCGGGCGGCTCTACACGATGGGCAACGTCAGCGACGTGGACCACGTGATGTGCCTCGACACCGCGAACGGCAAGCTGGTCTGGGATTACAAATACCCCTGCACCGCCGCCGATCCGAACGGCTATCCCGGCCCGCGTTGCACGCCCACGGTGGACGGCAACCTCGTCTTCACCGTGAGCCGCAACGGCCACCTGCTCTGCTTGAGCGCGGCGAACGGCGCGCTGGTCTGGTCCAAACGGATCGTTGATGACTTCGCCGGGTTCATCCCGGTTTGGGGCTTCGCCGGCTCACCGCTGATCGAGGGCGAGCTGCTCATCCTTGAGACCGGCGCGGCCAACCGGTCCGTCGTCGCGCTGGAGAAGAAAACCGGGCGCGTGGTGTGGGCCAATGGCAATCTCGCGGCGGGCTACGCATCGCCGATCGCGTTCGACCTCGCGCGGGACCGCGCGGTGGCGGTGTTCAGCGCGGGCGGCTTGACGGGCCGCGCGGCCAGCAACGGGCGCATCCTCTGGCATCACAACTGGCGCACGACCTACGACGTGAACGCCGCGACGCCGATAATCTTCGAGGACAAAATCTTCATCTCCTCCGGCTACGGCTCGGGCTGCGCGCTGCTGCAAATGTCTGCCAACGGCATCCAGCAAGTCTGGTCGAACAAGAACATGAGGAACCAGATGAACGCCTGCGTCCTCTGGCAGAGCCATCTCTACGGCTTCGATGAAGGCCAGCTCCGCTGCATGGACGTGATCACCGGCGCAGTGAAATGGTCCACGCCCGCCTACGGCAAAGGCTCGCTCATGATCGCGGATGGCCGGCTCATCCTCTACGGCGAGCGCGGGCGGCTCGGCTTGGCGGAAGCTTTGCCCACTGGCTTCCGCGAGCTGGCTGCGGCGCAAGTCCTCGGCGGCAACAGCACTTGGGCCGCACCGGTGTTGTCCAACGGCCGCATCTACTGCCGCAGCGCGGCGGACCTCGTGTGCCTCGACGTGTCAGCGAGGTGAAACTCAGATTCGCCCGGATGTGAATTGACCCTGCGGCGCGGCTCCGGTTTGCTCACCGCATGGCAGGCAACGCTTCTTCCGGCCCCGGCGGCGACAACCTCGACGCGCTCCGCGAAGCGTTGCGCCTGACGCCCAACAACGTCCCCCTTCGCCAGCACCTCGCCGATTCGCTGCTCTCCGCCGGACGCGCCGCCGAGGCGGAGAAGGAATACCGCGAGGCGCTCGCACAATCTCCCGACCACGCCGCGCTCCAACTCGGCCTCGCCCGCGCCTTCCACGCACAAGGCAAGAACAGCCACGCGCTCGCACTCATCGAGTCGCTCACAAAGTCCTCGAACGCCCCGGCCCGTGCGTTCGTGCTGCACGCGCGGTTGCTCGCGGGCGTCGGCGAGATCGAGCAAGCCGTCATCCAATACAAGCGCGGCGTGGAGAAGGATTCTTCCGCCGCTGACCTGGAATTCGCCAGCCGCCTCGGCATCGAGGCCGACGAGGCAGAGAGCGAGGTCTTCGACGGCAAGCAGCGCGCGGGCTGGGAGCCGGAGCCAGAGTCTTCGAAAGTTGAAGTAGAGCGGCCCAAGATCACCTTCGCCGACGTCGGCGGCATGGAAGCACTCAAGGAGGAGATCCGCCTCAAGATCATCCACCCGCTCACGCACGCGGACCTCTACAAGGCTTACGGCAAGTCCATCGGCGGCGGCATCCTCATGTATGGCCCGCCCGGCTGCGGCAAGACGCACCTCGCACGCGCCACGGCAGGCGAGATCAAGGCCGGCTTCATCGCCGTTGGCATCAACGACGTGCTCGACATGTGGATCGGCAACAGCGAGCGCAACCTGCACGAGCTGTTCGAGCAGGCCCGCCAGCATCGCCCGTGCGTGCTGTTCTTCGATGAGGTGGACGCACTCGGCGCGAGCCGCGCGGACATGCGGCAGAGCGCGGGCCGCCATCTCATCAACCAATTCCTCGCCGAGTTCGACGGCGTGAAGTCGAGCAACGAGGGCATCCTCATCCTCGGCGCGACGAACGCCCCGTGGCACCTCGACAGCGCGTTCCGCCGGCCCGGGCGCTTCGACCGCATCCTCTTCGTCCCGCCGCCGGATGCCGCCGCGCGCGCCGCCGTGCTGCGCTTGCAACTGCGGGGCAGACCGGCGGAGGACGTGGACTTCGACTCGCTCGCGAAGAAGGCAGAAAGTTTCTCTGGCGCAGATCTCAAGGCCGTGGTGGACGTTGCCATTGAGAACAAACTCAGCGAGGCGATGAAGTCCGGCGTGCCCACGCCGCTGCGGACGAAAGACCTCGCGCAAGCCGTCGCTGCGCTGAAGCCCACGACCCGCGAGTGGTTCGCCACCGCGCGCAACTACGCCCTCTATGCGAACCAAGGCGGCGCGTATGACGAGGTGTTGAAATATCTCAAGGTGTGACCTCGACCCAACTCCAGCGCGCGCTCGTGCTGCTCGAACAGGGCCGGCACGAGTTGGCCATCCCCGAGCTGCGCACGGTTCTCGCCACCGATTCCGACGCCGCGCTTCCGCACGCGTTGCTGGCCGTGTGTCTCGCGGATCAGGAGCAGTTCGCCGAGGCGCAGGACGAGGCGCAGCGGGCCATCGCGCTTGCGCCGGATTTGCCTTTCGCGCATTACGCGCTGGCGCACGTCTTGCACGACCGCCGGGATTTCGATGACGCGCTCGATGCGGTGCGCGAGGCCATCCGACTCGAACCGGAGGATGCGGACTTCCACGCGCTGGAGGCGCAGATTCACCTCGCGAACTACCGCTGGGCCGAGGCGCTGGCGGCGGCCGAGCGCGGCTTGCAAGTGGATTCCCAACACGTCGCCAGCACGAACCTCCGCGCCGTCGCGCTCGTGAAGCTGGGCCGCAAGGCCGAGGCGGGCGCGACGATTCAGAGCGCCCTCGCGCGCGACCCGGACAACTCCTTCACCCACGCGAACCAAGGCTGGACGTTGCTCGAGCAGCGCAACCATCAGAAGGCGCTGGCGCATTTCCGCGAGGCGATGCGGCTCGACCCGGGCAACGACTGGGCGCGGCAGGGCATCATCGAGTCGCTCAAGGCGCGGCACTTCATCTACTCGGTGATGCTGCGCTACTTCCTCTGGATGGCGAAGCTGCCGCCCAACTGGCAGTTCGGCGTCATCCTCGGCGGCTGGCTCGGCAACAGGATGCTCGGCTCGCTGGCGAAGTCCAACCCCGCGCTCCAGCCGTGGGTGTTTCCGCTTCAAATGATCTACCTCTCCTTCGCGCTGCTCACGTGGACGGCGGAACCGATTTTCAACCTGCTGCTGCGGCTGAACAAGTTTGGCCGGCTCGCGCTGTCCGAGGAGCAGACGCGCGCGGCGAACTGGGTCGGCGCTTGTGTGGCGCTGGCGCTGGCGTCGCTGGGGATGTGCTTCGCGACGGGGTTCGAGTCGCCGTATGTCATCGGCGCGCTGGTGTTCGGCGCGCTGCTGATCCCGCTGACGGCGACGTTCAAATGCCAGCCTGGCTGGCCGCGCCGCATGATGGGGATTTACACGATGCTGCTCGCCGTGCTGGGCATGGCCTCGCTCGTCACCGGCCTGCTCGCCACGGATGACGAGGTCAATTCTCTCGCTGCGTTTGATGCCATGCTCGGCCTCTTCGCCATCGGCGCGATGCTCTCGCCGTGGGTGGCGAACGGGCTGATGCTGGCAAGGCCGCGGCGTTGAAATGCGGTTTGCCCGCGCGTCGGGATTGTGTTCGGATTTCAGACAAGCATTAAGACCATGAGCACTTGGCGATACGTTCAGAACGGCCAGCCCTCCGCACCGGTGGACACCGCCGCGCTGACTGCGCTCCTCACCAACGGCACGCTGCCACCCGACACCTACGTGTGGAAGGAAGGCATGGCGAACTGGCTCGCCGCGAAATCGCTGCCGGAGTTTGCGAACTGCCGCCCCGCCGCTTCACCACCCGCCGTTCCTTCAGTTCCGGGCGCGGGCAATGCGATGCCGCCGAAGCCGCCTAGCATGCCTGGTTCGGAGGCCGAGGACATCGAGAAGAACAGGGCGTTCGGAATTCTTGCCTACTTGGGAATTCTATTCCTGATTCCCCTCCTTGCAGCTCCGCATTCACGCTTCGCCAAATACCACGCCAATCAGGGGATGGTTCTGTTCCTTGCCTTGCTGGTGGTGATGGTCGGTTCATGGGTGCTGACGTTTAGCATGGCGCTCATCCCGTTCCTCGGAGTGATTTTTGTAGCCATCATGGGTCTGGTGGGCATGGGCCTTTTCGTTGGCTACGCCGTGTTGGTCATACTCGGCATCGTCAACGCCGCCGGCGGCCAGTGCAAACCGTTGCCGATGATCGGACACTACGAACTTATCAAGTAGCCATGCGCACCAAGGTCAAAATCTGCGGCCTTACCCGCCTGCCGGATGCACTCGCCGCCGTCGAGGCCGGCGCGGACGCGCTGGGCTTCATGTTCTTCGCGGGCAGCAAGCGCAACATCGCCCCCGCCGCAGCCGCGCAGATCATCCACGCGCTCCCGCCGTTCGTGGCCAAGGTCGGCGTCTTCGTGAACGCCAGCGCCGAGACCGTGCGCGCCATCGTGGCTGAGTGCGGGCTGGACACGCTGCAATTTCATGGCGAGGAGACGCCGGAGTTCTGCCGCCAGTTTGCACCGCTCAAGGTCGTGAAGGCTTTCTGCATCCAAAACGCCGAGTCGCTCAAGCCGCTGCCCGACTACGCCGTGGACGCGTGGCTGCTCGACAGCCATGTGGCCGGCCAGCGCGGCGGCACGGGCGAGAAGTTCAACTGGGATCTCGCGTGTCAGGCAAAGGAACTGGGCCGCCCCGTCATTCTCGCTGGCGGCCTGACGCCTGAGAACGTCGCCGACGCCGTGCAACAGGTCTGGCCCTTCGGCGTGGACGTTTCGAGCGGGGTGGAGTCCGCGCCCGGGCAGAAGGATGCGGGGTTGGTGCGGCGGTTCGTGGAGATTGTTCGCGAGATGGAGCAGGAGATTGGATAATGCGTAAAATGTAAGGGCCGTTGGCGTTCGTGAACCGACGGCCCTTACGTTTTACGCATTTCGTTTTACGCTCCCCAACTTCCCCATTGGCCCGCCCCGGCCACCTTGCTACCTTGCCCCCATGAGCAGTGTCGCCACTCCGACTGTCCCCGATGCCCACGGCCACTTCGGCCCGTTCGGCGGGCGCTACGTCCCCGAAACGCTCGTGCATCCGTTGCAGGAGCTGGAGGACGAATATTTCCGCGCGCAGCATGACCCGGAGTTTCAGCGCGAGCTGAGTTACTACCTGCGCGAGTTCATCGGAAGGCCATCGCCGCTCTACTTCGCCGAGCGGCTCACGCGCGAACTGGGCGGCGCGAAGATTTATCTCAAGCGCGAGGACCTGAACCACAC
>SXTU01000027.1 GCA_005791875.1 Verrucomicrobiales bacterium | reverse complement strand
TGTCGTCGGCGAGGATGCCGCCGAAATTGTTCTCCGCGAGGTAGGCGAGGAAGTGAAAACCTTCGAGCTGATACGGGCGCAAGTCGGCGCGCAGGCCGACTGGTAGCTCGGGCGAAACGCGCGTCTTGATCTCGGTGGCGCGGCGCTGGATGGCCTGCGTCTGCGGCTCGGGCAGGAAACGCTTCGCAGCCGGGTCGGCGAGCTGGAGTGCGTGGAGTCGCTGCGGCTCGTCGGTGAGCTCGCGCGAGGTGAGGCCGAGCCGCGCGAGCTGCTCGTCCTCCTCAGCGGTGAGCTGGAACGCAAGTTTGCGCCAGCCCTTCTTCTCTAGCCGCACGAAGCCGCCCTTGGCGGAGAGGAGCAATTTAATTTCCGCCTGCGTCAGCTTCGTGTCGGCGACGTTGAGGACGACGCGCAAATCGAACCAGTCCACTCCCGCCTCGGTGGCTTCGAGCTGCACGGTGCCGGCGATGGCCCCTTCCGTGAGCGAGGCAAGTTCGCCCTCCAGCTTGACCTCGATCTCCGGCGGCACGGTGGCGAGCCACGTGGCGAACAGCTCGGGGAATTTCTTGTTCAAGCGCTTGGTGAGCCGGCCCTGCCAGCGGTCGAACTTGCACTCGAGCGGAGCCATGAGCGGCGGCACGGCGGCGAGCGCGGCGCGGTCGTGGAAGATGATTTCAGAGCGGGGACCGGAGGCCTTGCGCTTGGCCGGCTCGGTGCGTTTGGAAGCCCAGCCTGCAGGCGTCCACTGCTCAAGCACCGCGCCGTCCTCGGAGAAAGCCTCCACTTCCACGACGCAGTCCTCAAGGTTCGAGTAGTCGTCAATCCGCCGCAGCGATGCGCGGATGCGCACGCGCAACGGCCGCGTCTGCACGCGGTCGCGCAGGCGCTCGGGCAGTTCCGTGCCGAGCTTGCGCAGCAGCTCGACGCCCTCGCGCTGCTCCAGCGCTGCGGCGGGGATGTGGTGCTCCGCCCTCGGGTCCAGCACGTCCAGCTTGGGCGGACCGGGGAAGATCGTGGCCTCGCCGACGTATAGCGCGGGCGCGCCGGGCACGACGCAGAACAGGCGTGGCGCGGGCGCGCCGTCCGGCAACACGAGCCGCAGCAGGTAATCATCCTCGGCGTTCGCAGCGGGCGTGAGATCCCATCGCAGCGGCTCCGCGCTCCAGGTGAACGGAACACCTGTCGCCCCGACAACGTGCTCGCGCAGTTGCGCCGTCCGCAGCAGGAAGCTCGTCGCCCGCACGGAATCGAAGTGGTTCACGGAGATGATCCAAGGGTCGCCAGTCGAGCCGTAGCGCCCCCTGAAAGTCTGCCAGAGAATCTCCGCCTCGGGCGTGAGCGCCACCCGGCACGCGTTCACGTCGTCAGCCAGCCGCGTGAAGTGTGTGTGCTTCAGCTCGGCAAATTCCGTCGCGCCCGGGCGCAGCCACTCCAGCACCGCGCCCACCGCTGTCAGCCGCACGCGCAAATCCACCGGGACCGGAGCAGAGGCCACGGCTTCGGTCGCGACGCCTTCCAGCCGCGTGCGCCACTCCTGCACGACCTTGCCGCGCAACCAGCGGCGCATCCGCCCGGACACCTCGGTGAGATCCGTCACCGGCTCCATGAACTTGGGAATCTCTCCGCCGGCCTGCTTCACCGCGTGGGCGATGTAGAGCCAGAACTCGTGCTCGTCCCTGGGCAGCGCCGGCCAGATCTTCGCCTGTTCGTAGAGGGCGCAGGGCGCATGCAAACCCATCTTCAGGAAGTCGGACCCTTGAATGGTGTTGTAGATCGCCACGCGGCTGGCGACTTCGTGGACTTTGCGGAGGAACTCATTTTCCTCCGCAGTCAGCGTGTGGCCCACCACAGAGCGCAACTGGTCGGCCAGCGGGCCGACGAAGCGCGGCGGCTCCAGGGCCTTCGCCGTCTCGGACGCAACGACGGGCGTAGGCCCGCTGTCCACTGTGGCGACCAAGGTCTTCAACGCGGCATACGTGTGCTTGCAGCCGCCGCCGATGGGGCAGGAACACGAGTCCAGCCAGAAATTCCGGTTCAGCTCCAGGTCCACTGTGTAAATCTCCGACCCTGTCACCGTGGCCTGATAATGCGTGCCGGGGGTCACGCACGTGAGCGTGTGCACGTGGCCGTTGCGGTAATACGTCTCGCCCCGGCTGCGGTCACCGGCGGCGAAACTCCGCAGGAGGGCCGTGACCGCTTCCGGTTGTTGAAATGTAGGGAGCCCGCGTTCCACACGTGGATAGGTCGAACGGTTCTCAGCGCGGCGGATGATTTGGCGGTGAGGTGATGGGGAGTGAGAAGTGGCGACCCTACGGGGATTCGAACCCCGGTTACCGCCGTGAAAGGGCAGTGTCCTAACCGCTGGACGATAGGGTCGGCCTCGGACAATGGGCATTTACGCTGTTCGGACGCCGCCTTGTCACGCCCAAATTCCAGCGCCCGACCTCGGTCCGAAGCAGATGCCCTTCTTCGGATGCACCCGCTTTCTTGCCCGACGCGAACTTTGCGCCGCCCCCACCAACACGGAACGATGCCGCTGGGACGGGAGCGCTCCACTGAAGCGCGGAGGCGCAGAGGGCGCGAAGCAACGCAGAGCTGGGATCACGCCGCACATGGCGCGTCGCCTCGCAGCGCTCCTTCCAGTTGGACCAGCGCGCGATCGAGATCACGCTTTTTCGTTTCGGACAGAACAGTTTCTCCATACCGCGTGGTGCAGAAAGTAGCGGTCATTCGTTCAACCAACTCGAGGACTTGCACCGGCTCGTCCCGAAGCGAGGTGAGAAACTCACGCGGGGTTTCGTGTGGCTGCCGCAAATGCCCGTGTCGCGCAAGCAGCTCCAGCATTCGGCCATAGTTGTGGCTGGCGAACTGCGCTGATGCGGCGGCGGCGCTGGGGGAGGACTCGCGACGGAGACGGGCGGGCCAGCGACGTTTCATCCACAGGCCGAGCACCACCATCGCGCCCAAGCCCAGCAGCGTGGGTGCGAACCGCCGCGCCTGTTCGAGCGCGGCCCCGAGACTTCGCGTGGAGACCTGGAAGAAACTGCGCTGCGCCGCCGCGTCGAAGTTGACGATGTTGAGATACCAGATGACATCCAGCGCATCGAACAGCTCGGCGGGCTCCCAGCCCGGAGGCGGAAGCGTGCCGCGTGGCGTGGCGTCGAACGCGACCCAGCCGCGCTCCGCGAAGTGCGCCTCCACCCACGCGTGCGCGTCGCGCAATCGCACGTCGCGCCAGCCGGAGAGCCAGTTGCGCTCGCCCGGCACGAAGCCCACGACTACGCGCGCCGGCACGCCCTGCATGCGCAGCAAGAGCGCCAGCGCGGAGGCGAAACGCTCGCAGTGGCCGCGCCGTTCCTTGAGCAGGAATTCCTCCAGTGCGTTGAGGCGGTTGAGTTCAGGCGCGCCAAGCTCATACTTGAACGTGTCGCGGAGATGCGCCTCCAGGCGACGCGCCTGCGCGTGCGGCTCAGTCGTGCCGGCAAGGACGTTGTCCAGCCACGCGCGGAGTTGCGGCGAGGGCGATGGGTGAGCGAGGAGGCGCTCGCGTTGCCAGTCGCGCAGGCGCTCGGCCGGCGGGCGCGGGTTGACCCAGTATTCGTAGAGGTTGTTGCCGGAGTTCCACATGCTCTCGGAGACGACGATGCCGTGGGCGTTGCGGGCCGGCGGGCGGAAGAAGCGGCCCGTCACACGTGCGGGGAAGCCATCTGTCGGCAGCACACGGTTCAGCGCGGCGACGTCCTTCACACGCACCCGGCGGTGACGATGGCCCGCGAGCCACGAGGGCGAAGTGTTTGGCAGCGGCTGCCCCGGCTGGCCATTGTCCGGCTTCCACTGGCCACCCTCGAAATTCGCCAGCGCCATCATGCGCAGGTAGCCGACCTCCGTGGCCTCGACTTGCAGGAGCAGCTTGCCGGAGTTCGCCGCGCCGCCGCGCGACGGGTCGAGCACGGAGTCCAGCGCACCGTCCGGCGTGCCACCGCCCGGCAGCCGCGCCGCTAGCGGCGTGCCGAGAAATCCGCGCGGGACCAGCACGAACACCGCGACCATCACGGCGAGAACTGCGAAGGAAACGGCGAGCCCGATACGCGGCGGCTTCGTAGCCGCGCCCGGTTCTCCTGCGAAGTTCTCGGCCTCCAGCTCCAGCAGCGCCTTCGGCAGCAGCACGAGTGTCGCGAGGAGAATGAGGATAAAGCGGTAGTCGAGGATGACGGTGCAGGCGACGGCGAGATGTCCGCTGGCGACGATCAGCGAGAAGAGCTTTTCGCGCCGGTCGAGCGGGCGCAGGAGCCGCAGCAGTTGCAGCAGCGTCAAGCCGTGACCCACCGCGAAATGGGCGCTGACGCCGAACATCGGCGCGAGCTGCCATGCGAGCACGCCGCCGAGCAGGATGGCCGTCATGTCCCCCATCTGGCCCAGCCGCACAGGCCGGCGCGGCAGAGTCAGACAGGCCGCCCACAGCAGAGCGCCCAAAAGCGGCATCACCACGTCGTCCCACGAGAGGCCTTGGCAAATCAGGCCCTGCAGGATGAGTTGGTGGCGGGCGGATTTCATCGATGGAGCGACAGAATCCAGTCGCGCGCTGACTCCCTCTCCCTCCCTCGGAGGAGGGGAGAGGGTTGGGGTGAGGGGTTACGCGCGTCGGCGTTAGTGGCTCCACCCCTCATCCGGCCTACGGCCACCTTCTCCCCTCCTCCAAGGAAGGGAGAAGGCGTGCGACCTTGCTTCCGGTTTGCATCCCGTTGACTTCGATCAGAATTTGACGTCACTTGCCTCATGCGACCTCCTCCATGCCGTGCTCCCGGTAGCGCCAGACCGCTGCGCCGCTGAAGTCTTCACGGGACGGTAAGTTTGCGGGCAGATACACGCTCACGCTGCGACCGCGTTGGCGAAGTTCGGCCACCGCCTCACTGGCGGCAGCGGTGGACTGCGTGAGCACCAGATGCACGGCGCTCTTCACCGAGAGCCGCTCCAACGCGCCGCGCAGCCGCTCCGGCGCAAGGCTCTGTGGCTTGGCAGAAATCCGCGCAAGTCGGTCGAGGATTTCATGGCCGTCGGCAAAGGGCGGAATCAAATCCGGCTCCATCGAGGCGAGGTCCAGCCACTCGACGTGATGCCCGGCATCCAGCGCGGCGAAGACCAGCGAACCTGCGGCACGCACGACATCGTCGAAGACCTTCGCATCACCGGAGGAGCCACAGTCGAGCACGACAGCGACACGCCCGGACAGCTCCTCATCGAAGACCTTCACCATCAGGCCAAGGCCCTTTGCGCTGCTGGCCCAGTGAATTTGCCGGAGCGAATCTCCGGCCTGGTGCGGGCGCACGCCGCTGAACTGGTCACCCGCGCCCGTCTGCCGCTGACCGCGAAACTTGCCGCCGACCATCACGTCTAAACCCGCCGCGCGCGGCGATGGCACGGGATAAACCGCCGGATGCACCACGACTTCGCCCGTGAGCGAGAGCCGCCTCGCGACGCGCACGAGGCCGAACGGAAACGCCGTCGCAAGCCGAAGTTGATCGTGTGCGAAGACGCCGCGTCGATGGAACTGTAGCTCGGGGACGACGCTCATCTCCACGCCCGCGCCGAGATGCGGCAGCTTGAACAGGCAGCCCGCCGCCGACTCAGCCGTGACCAACGCGACGGCGGAACGGCTCGCGTTGTGCACGTGCCAAGGCTGGTTGAGCCGTTGGCCTTCGACGACTTGAGCGGTGCCGGGCGCGAGGACATCCAGCCTGCGCACCGCGCGCCACGCCGAGACGGTGTTCACCGCGAAGCAGCCCAGAAGGATTCCCGCCGGCACCAGGAGCAGGCCGGACTGCGAGGTGATGGACGCGCCGTAGAGCAGCACGACGATGCCGAGGAAGAGCCAGCCCGTCGCGGTGATGCGAGCGCTCATGCGCGATGTTCTTCTCCCTCTCCCCCACCGGGGGAGAGGGTGGAAGACTCCGGCAGCGCCGCTCCTCCTGATCGCCGTCGGTCGCCGCGAGACCTTTGGCCTCACAGCTTCGCGATCTCCTCCCGCAGCGCGGCGAGGTCGGGGTCGTTCAACGCGAGCTGCTTGATCTCGTTGCGCTCGCCGCGCGCGATGGCCTTGCGCAGCCACTGGTGCGCCTCGGTCGGGTTGCCGAGCTGGCAGGCGTAGCAGGCGAGGTTGTAGGGGATCAGGCTGGCCTCGGGAAATTTCTTCACCGCCGGCAGCAGCGCCTCGCGCGCCTCCACCGTGCGGCGCAACTCGTGCAGGCTGTAACTGCGGTCCACCCAGCCGGACATGCGATCGGGCGCGGCGATCAGCTCCAGCTCCGCGACGCGCAACGCCTCGTCCCAGTGCTGCTCCGCCGCGTGGACGCGCCACCAGGCCTCCAAGACTTCTGGGTGCGTGGCGTTCGCGGTCGAGACTTGCAGAAGCTCCGCGCGCGCCTCGACCGCCGCGTGCAGATCCAGCCAGCCCAGCGCCGCGTCCACCAAATGTTTGTCTGGGTAGCCCAGCGCGCTCATACACAGGAATTAACCCCGCGCGGCGCGCTTGGCAAAAATCTTTTCTGCGCCAGGGCCAGCGACTAGAATCTGTGCATGCACAAGCGCGAACGCGGCGACTGGGGAAAGGCTGTTTGCGGTCAGCGGTCGAAGTCTGCTGGCGAACGCACGCGCCTCGGGTGTTGGAAGTTGGACGTTGGACGTTGGACGTTTCCCCTTTTCATCCTCAGTGCCTTCGTGGCGACCAGCTCCGCCGCCCCGTTTCCCACCAACGCCATCCCCACGCTCGCCGCGCTGCGCTCGAATCTGACCGCGCGCGTCGAGCATCCTCGCCTCGCCGCCGCGCAGCTTGGTGTGAAGATCGTCTCGCTCGACACGGGCAAGACCCTCTTCGATCACAACGCCGGCCAGCTCCTCAAGCCCGCGTCCAACGCCAAGCTCTACTCCGGCGCGCTCGCGCTGGACCGGCTCGGCCCACTGTTTCGCATCCGCACGTCGTGCTACGCCGCCGCAAAGCCGGACGCCGACGGCACGCTGGCAGGCGACCTCACCGTCTTCGGGCGCGGCGACTTCTCGATGGCCGCGCGCTTCAACGGCGGCGACTACGCGAAATCTCTGGAGCTGCTCGTCAACGCGCTGGCTGCCGCAGGGATCAAGCGCGTGACTGGCGACTTGGTGGGCGACGAGAGTTTCTTTCGCGGCCCGCCCTACGGCAGTGCGTGGACGTGGGACGACTTGAACTACTACTACGGCGCGGAGGTCTCGGCGCTCACGCACGAAGACAACGTCGTGGACCTGGTCTTCAAGCCCGCCGCGCTGGGCCAGCCCGTCAACTTCACTGCGAAGCCGGCGACGCAGTTCCTTCAGTTCATCAACCGCACGACCACGGTGACCAACGGCGGCAGGCGGAGCGTCGAGCTTTATCGGCCGCTCGCGCAGAGCACGGTTTATCTCCACGGCTCACTGCCCGCCGATGACAAGGGCCTGACCGACGCGATGCCCGTGCCGCGTCCGGCGCTGTGGTTCGTCACGCAGCTCCGCGAGGCGCTGGCCAAGCGCGGCATCAGCGTCACCGGCCAGCTCCGCAGGCGCGACTGGCTCGTTGCCGAAGTCGCGCCGGTGGACTACGGCAAGCAGGTGGAAGTCGCCTTCACCGAGTCGCGACCGGTGAGCGAGTTGGTCGAGAAGATGATGAAGCCGTCCCAGAATCTCTACGCGCAGTTGCTGCTCCTCCAAGTCGGCGCGCGCACGCACAAGCCGGGGCAGACCACGGAGGATGCGGGTTTGGTAGAGATGCAGAAGTTCCTTGCGGAAGCCGGCGTGAAGCGCGGCTCCGTGCTGCTCGAAGAAGGCTCGGGCCTCTCGCGCGGCTGCCTGCTCATGCCGGACGCGACGGTCCAGCTCCTCCGGCACATGGACAAGCATCCCGCTGCCGCCGCCTATCGCGCGTCGTTGCCCATCGCGGGTGTGGACGGCTCGCTCAAGTCGCGCTTCCACGGCACCGCCGCCGAGCGCAACGTCCTCGCCAAGACCGGGAGCCTCCGCTACGTCAGCAGCCTCTCCGGGCACGTGACGACGGCGGCGAAGGAACGGCTGGTTTTCAGCTTCATGCTTAACGCCTACACCGGCGCAACGGTGAGCGGCCGCGAGGTGATTGATGAACTGGCCGTGCTGCTGGCGAACTTCGGCGGCAAGTCGGAGTGACGGCTACCACGCCAGAACTTCCGCCCACAGCGGCGCGAGGTCGGGGTCGGCGAGGGCCATGTGCTGGATGGCTTCACGGGCCTTTTGCTTGCCGGCAATCTCCCGCGCGCGGCCCAGCCAGTGTCGTGCGGCATTGAGATTGCCCATCTGGCAGGCGTAGCACGCGAGGTTGTAGGGGACGATGGTTTCGTCGGGGAACAGCTCGGTCGCCGGGCGCAGCGCGTCCCACGCGGCTTGAAGTCCGCCACCGTCCTTGCGCCGTGCGGCGTAGGCGCGGTGGACCCAGCCGTTGACATCGCCGGGGAAAGCTTGCACGAGCAGCTCGGCGACGGTGTGGGCCAGTGCCCAGCGGTGCTGGTGCGCGTGGAGCTGCCAGAGCGCTTGGAGGACGAGCGGATGCGCCTGTGCGGCGGGCGAGAGCTGGGCAAGCTCGGCTTCGGCCTCGGCGGGCAGGTTGAGTTCGAGCCAGCCCTCGGCAGCACGGACGAGATGAACGTCGAGCGCTTCGAGCGTCGGGAGCGGCGGTGCGTTCACTCGCGGAGGCTGACCTTGTCGGCCCCGGGGAAGTCAGCGGGAACTTTCTGCGTGACCTTGCCGGTGACGGCCCATTCCGCGCCGCGCTGGAGGGTGACGATGAAGCCGACGCACTGCTGGGCCTCACGTTTGCCGCCGCCCGCGTGGCCGAGCGCGGTGTGGAAGACGCGGCCTTTGCCAAAGGTGGTGGTCATCAGCATCGGCTCGTGGCGGTCGGTGCCGCTCTTTTCCTTCGGAGCGAAGGCCGTGGCGAGCACGGTGAGATTCTCCGCCGGGCCACGGAGGCGGTCGTAGAGTTCGTCCTTCGCGTGCATCCACTTGCTCGGCAGGCCGGCCATGATGGGATGGCCCGGTTCGCGGGTCTCGACCGCGAACTCATGCTGCGGCCCGTGGCTGCCGCCGCGTCCGGGTGCGATGTCCTTGATGACCTTCGCCGCCTTCTCCTCCCAATAGACATACGGGCCGGACTTCTCGCTGCGCCCGCCCCAGCCGCCGAGGCCGATCATCTGGTTGTAGGCCGGCCAGTTCGGGAAGGAGTTGTTCGCCGCGTGGACGCTGACGAAGCCGCCACCGTTGCGAACGAACTCCTCGAAGGACGCCTGAGTTTCCTTCGGCCAGTCCTGGCCGTTGTAGTTCGAGACGACGAGTTTGTATTTCTTGAAGTCGGGCTTGAAGGTGGACATGTCGCCCTTGTTGTCCGGCGTGGTGGCGACGTCCACCTCGAAGAGGCCCGTCGCCTCCAGATACTTCTTCAGGTGCGGCGTGGTGCCTTTCCAATCGTGGTTGTTCTGGCCGTCCACGATGAGCGCCTTGATGGCGGCGTGGGAGGATGTGGCAAGCGAGATGGCGCAGAGCAGCGCCGAGATGCGGAGCAGTGTTTTCATGGGCAGGGAGTGTGGCGGCAGAACGGTGACGCGGCAAGTGCGCGCGTGCCCCCATCGGCTGGCCGCTCGGCAAGAGATCGGGAATTTCCTTCTGTCACCGCGCGCCTTGCTGTTCAATCCGCCACCGACACTGCATGAGCGAATTCTGGGCATCGAGCATCAAACCACGCCAGCCAGACGACCCCTTGCGCATCCTTTGGCTTAAGACCGGCCCGCTCCACCCCGTGGACACCGGCGGGAAAATCCGCACGTTCAACATGCTCCGTGAACTGCGGCGCAAGAACCCGCTTACCTACCTCTCGCTGTGGCCCGAGGGCACGCCCGAGTCCGCGCGCAAGGACGCGCACCAGTATTCGGACGACCAGATTTGGATTCCATGGCGCGAGGCACCGAAGCGTTCGCTCCGATTCGTCTTCCAGCTCGGCATCAACTTCGCCGGCTCGCGCCTGCCCTACGCGATTCAGAAGTATCTCTCCCGGCAATGGGCGGCGGAAATCCGCCATCTCGACGGCAGCGGCAAGTTCGACCTCATCGTCTGCGACTTCCTCACGCCGGCGGTCAACCTCTACTACGGCAACCACCGTCCGCAGACGCCCGTGCTGCTCTTCCAGCACAACGTCGAGTCACTCATCTGGCAGCGCCATTACGAGACGGCGGTCGGCGGCATTCGCCGCAGCTACATGCACGGCCAATGGCAGCGGATGCTCAAGTTCGAGGCCCGCGCCTGCTCGCTCTCGGACAAGGTCTGCGCTGTCTCCGAGGAGGACGCCCGCCTGCTGCGAGAGCAGTTCAATCTGACCAACGTCTGCGGTGCCGTGCCCACTGGCGTGGATCTGGACTTCTTCCAACTCAGCACAGCCCCGCGCACGCCGCGCTCGCTGGTCTTCCTCGGCTCGATGGACTGGATGCCGAACATTGACGGCTGCGTATGGTTCGCCGACGAGATGTGGCCGCTCGTGAAGCAGAAGTTCCCCGACGCCACGCTCACCATTGTGGGCCGCAAGCCTGCGCCCAAGATTCTCGAACTCGCCGCGCGCGACGCCAGCATCCGCGTCACCGGCACCGTGGACGACGTGCGTCCGCATCTCGCGGCGGGCGAAGTGATGGTCGTCCCGCTGCGCGTCGGTGGCGGCACACGCATCAAGATTTTCGAGGCGATGGCCACGGGCATCCCGTGCGTCAGCACGCGCATCGGTGCGGAGGGCCTGCCCGTCCAGCACGGTGAGCACATCGCGCTGGCCGACACGCCCGCTGACTTTGCGAACGAGATCGCCGCCCTCTTCGAGCAAGCCGACCGCCGCCGCGCCCTCGGCCAGAACGCCCGCGACCTGGTGGAGAAGAACTTCGGCTGGCCCAGCATCAACGCCGTCTTCGAGCGCTACTGCCGCGAGACGGTGGCGGTGCCGCGCCGGAATTAGCCAATCCTTCCAATCCAGCCGAGTCTGCCTTTGAGCCTTGCCCAACCTGACCATTCCGCGCACTTTCCAAGTGTGAAGACACTCGCCATCGAAGACATCTACGCCAATCCGCACGCGTTGGATTCTTTCCTGGCGGCGGGTGAGCCGGTTGTCATGGTCCGGTCCGGACAGGTGGTGGCTGACTTGGTTCCGAAGCCAGCGACTGCGAGCGCAGCACCTCGGGGAACACGCCCGGACTTCAAAGCGCGTTTTCTTCTGATGTGGGGGCCGGACGCTTTCAACAGCAAGGATTCCGTGGCCGGGCAGTTCACGGAGTTCCGGCGTGACCGGCGGCCATGAGCGCGTTCGCTGACACGAGCTTCCTCTTTGCATTCTACTTTCCCCGTGAGGCTTCGGCTCGCGCGGTGGAAGCCGTGCAGTCCGCCGCAGAGCCACTGCTCATCACCTCGCTGGTGGACTTTGAATTCCGGCAAGCCGTTTGGTTTGAAGTGTTCCTTCGTCGCAACGGCCAGCCGCGCGGGCTGTCAGAGGTTCAGGCGCAGACGGGTCTGGCCGCCTTCGAGCTGGATTGTGAACAGGGCGTCTGGACCACGACTGGGTTGCAGTGGGAACGGTTGATGGCCTCGGCCCGCGAACTCAGCTTCAAACACACTGCGCGCACAGGCTGCCGGGCGTTTGACTTGCTGCACGTCGCCTCCGCGCTCGCTCCTGACGTGCAAACCTTTTTGAGTTTCGACCTGACCCAGTGCGCACTGGCTCAAGCCGAAGGGTTGGCGGTGCCGTTGGTGGGACCGCTGGGGACTGAATCCACATGACCATCCGGTCTTTCGCCTCCACTCCGTGGCTCCGCTTGCTCGGTGCCGCTGTGTCGGTAGAGGCCAGAACGCCCGCGACCTGGTGGAGAAAAACTTCGGCTGGCCCAGCATCAACGCCGTCTTCGAGCGCTACTGCCGCGAGACGGTGGCGGTGCAACGGCGATAACTCAGATGCCTACGGACGCTTCGGGTTTAAGGACTCAGCACACAGCGCAAGCCATTTCCTGAAAACGGCAACGGCCCGCTACGCGAAGCGCAACGCAAAGCGTCTGTGGAAAATGCGAAAGCCGGGCTAGTGAGCCAGCCACGGGATGTGCGATAAGTGCCAGATGCCGGCCCCTGTGGATTTATTTGTGAACCACCGTCATACGGCCCATACCAATCCCAACACCAACTCTGAGCGTTCCCAGCCATGTCAGTAAGGCCGTAACCATTGGCAGGGAAAGCTCCCACAGGACTGGTGTAGGGCCACACGCCGTCGTAGTAGGCCGGGTGAAAGCCGCGTGTCGGACTCACGTCGTATGTCAAGCTAACGGAGTTGCTAGCCCCGAAAAAGAAAATGAAACCACTCAAGTAGTTCGCTTGGCTGTGCGAGATTGTGTCACCCCAAGGGAACCGCTTGCCGTTGAGTCCACCTCGTGCAGCCTTCTCCCACTCGGCCTCCGTCGGCAAACGATACCCCGCGTTCCACTTCACCGCACCATTGGCCACATCTACCTGACCACTGCGATACACACTCGTCTGCCCTACTTCAGTGTAGTAGGCCGGCATCCGCCCCTCCTTCTCCGAGCGCGCATTGCACCACTTGACACAGTCATACCAGTTGACGGCCAGAACAGGATGATTAGCGGCTTTCCCCACCCCCAGGGTGTCGAAGATGTAGCCGTGATTGGTAGCCCACGCATACACATCGTCCCAAAGCGCCTTCGTCACCGGATACTTGTCCATGTAAAAGGCGTTCACAGTCACCGTATGCACCGGCAGTTCAGGACTTGGATTTGGCGAGTAGCTTCCAATGCTGTCTTCAAGTGAATCCCCCATCTGAAACGCCCCGGCGGGGATGAGCGACATGCTGGCTGGGATGACACTTGCGCCGGTAAAGAAAATGTTGAGGCTGACAGAACCGCTGATGACCCGGCCCTTAGCGTTGCGAACTTCGACCTGAAAGCTCGCGGCGTCGCTCGCCCGGACATTTTGCACGCGCAGACTGGAGCTGCGGGAGCCGGACGTGCGCGTGTCATCGCTCAGATAAAGCCCATTCTTGAGCCAGCGGAACTCCAGCGGTGCCGCCCCACTGGCCTGCACACTGAAGGTGGCCGTGTCATTGAGCGCCAAGGAGACGGACTGCGGCGGCACGGTGATGCTGGGCGGTTGCGGCGTGGCAGCCGGTGCCCGCACAGACCCGCTCGTCTGCCAGATCAGCGTGCGCGGAATGAGGTCGAAGGTCTTGTCGGGCTGCTGTCCCCAAGCATCATCCCACACGCGCAGGTCGAGGCCGATAGTGCTGGTGAGGCCGGCGTAGAGGGAGAGGTCGTAGGCCTGGGGGTTGAGCTGCGCGCGGCCATCCAGTTCGGCGTAGGGCTGGAGGTCGCCGGAGACTCCGGCGGCGCTGTAGAGGTAGGCAGTGACCTTGGGCTGGAGATAGACGCGGACGTTGCCCGAGGCCGCCAACGACCAGACGGGGCCGAGCACGGTGAACGTGGCAGGCGGGGAGCCGAAGGGAGCGGTCCAGCCGTCGGCATCGGTCCAGCGGCGGCCTATGCGAATGTCTTTGGTGCCGCTGATTCCGCCGGTATAGCTGCCAGCGGCCTCGGCGTGCAGGGTGTAGCCGGCGTTCAGCTCGTAAACCAGTTCGACCCAAACGGGGACGACTCCGATGAAGGTGCCGTAGAGTTTGCGAATCGGGGTGATGACGGGCCTGGTGCCGCTGCGGTCCAAGGTGCCGTTGAAGGAGGCGTGTCCTTCGAGACGGGCAGTCATGGTGCCGGAGAGCAGGGTCTCAAACTCGCGCAAGCGGCCGCTGCGAATGTTCACGCCAAGGTCAAGCTGGCCATTGAAGTCCAGCGCGCTGCCGGCAAGGAGTTCGATGGTGAGGTTGGCGTCCGAGTAAATGACGGTTTGCAGGTCGTGGTGGAAGTTCAGCGGCAAGCCGGTGGCGAGGACGGCCTGCGGAACCACAGCGTTGGTGGTGATTTCCGTGAAGCCCTGCGAGACGAGGCTGCCGTCCTTGAGCAGCTCCGCGAGCTTGGCCGGTCGGGTGAGGACGACGACGGTGTTACTGGCCGCGTATTCCGTGAAGTTGGTGACGACGACGGTGTAGCCG
>SXTU01000200.1 GCA_005791875.1 Verrucomicrobiales bacterium | reverse complement strand
GGGCATTGATGTCGGCGCGAAGCAGGAGATTTACAAGCTCATGGAAGAGCTGGCGCGCAAAGGCGTGGCGATTCTTTTCGTCTCCAGCGAGATGGAGGAAATCCTCGGCATGAGCGACCGCGTCCTCGTGATGCACGAAGGTCGGCTGACGGGCGAACTCCAGCGCAGTGAACTCAGCGAGGAAGCGGTGATGCATCTGGCGACGGGCGTGGAGGTGGCCGCGTGAACCCTCGCACCGTCTCTGCTCCCGCGTGGCCGTATGCGCTGGCTGCGACTGGTGTTATAGTGCTAATGCTAACTTGGCACCCAAGTCAACCCAGGCCGGAAGCGATGCTGGCAAAGCCGGCCTGGGGAGAGGTGGCGGAGCAGCTGCAACAGGGTGCCTTGCTGGATGCGGAGGGCGGCTGCGTGGCCGTTTGGTTGCGGAATACGAGCGCCAAGGAGTTGTTAATCCACGGTTGGGGCATGGGCTACATCGAGAGCATCGAGCCGGAAATGCGCGTAGACGACCACTGGGTAAGGCTGCCGCATAGCCCAAATAGACGATGGGGCTACACCGGTATCGGGCCGCGTGCCCATGACATATTCCAATTGGAACCGAGTGGACAATTGCCGTCTCGCCACAAGGTAAACCCTGCCCATGCTTTAGGCGTGGACTCGCGTCTTCTGCGTTATTGGGTAGAGAGCAATGAGCGGAAGATTCGTGGCTTCAAATCTATTGTGCAGAACTCTGGCTATCCACTCTACGTGGAGGATCTGAATTGGTTTGAATGGCCCGCCAGCATCACCAACAAAAACACTGTCACCTTCAGGGCAAAACAACGGGCAGCATTGCCTGTGGCCGCCCGCGTCCGCCCCCGGAATTCCGATGGAACAGCCAGATACGAATCGGGAGAGGTTAACTGGACAGGGCCGGTCCCGACATATGTGGCCAAGGGCTATCGCTGGACGAATCTGTATTCCGCGCCCGTTGAGATTGAAACCGGGCGGTTGCTGGAAGCCTTGAAGCGAGGGACGAAGCCGTGAGCCAGTTTTGGAAGTTGAACGTTGAAAGTCGCCCGTGGAACGTTGTCCCCTGTTTCTCCACCTGCCTCCCATGAAAAAACTCCTTGGCATCTTCGGTCTTTTGCTCGCTGTCTGCCTCTTCGCCGCGTGGGCGAGCGAGAGCTTCCGCTCCGGCTACAACGTCGAGAACCTCATCCGCCGCACGGCGCTCTTTGGGGTCATCGGCATCGGGGTGTGCTTCGTCATTGTGACGGGTGGCATCGATCTCTCCATCGGCTCGGTGGTTTGCCTCGTCGGCTGCGGACTGCCGTGGCTGCTCACGGTGCAGAAGTGGTCGCTGCCGGGGGCGTTGCTGGCGGTGGCGGTGGTTTCGATAGGCATCGGTCTGATGCACGGGTTGCTCATCACCAAGCTGCGGCTGCAACCGTTCATCGTCACGTTATGCGGCCTGATGCTCTACCGCGGCATCACGCGGGGGTTCACCAAGGACCAAACCGTCGGCTTTGGCAGCGACTTCAAAGACCTGCGTGTGCTGGCCACGGGGAAGATTAGCATCCCGTTCGTGCAAGGCTTCGAGATACCTGCGCCGTGGGTCGTGCTGGTCATCGTGGCCGTGCTGGCCGCCATCTTCCTCAACCGCACCATCTACGGTCGCTACCTCCTCGCGCTCGGCCGCAACGAGGACGCCGCGCGCTACAGCGGCATCAACACCGGCGGCATGATCATCCTCGCCTACGTCATCTGTTCATCGCTCGCAGGTCTGGGTGGGGTGCTCTTCGTGCTGGATGTGAACTCCGCGCAGCCGGTGGACTTCGGCAATTTCTACGAACTCTACGCCATCGCGGCGGCGGTGCTGGGCGGTTGCAGTCTGCGCGGCGGGGAAGGCTCGATCCTCGGCGTCATCATCGGCACCGCCCTGATCCTCGTGCTTCGGAACGTCGTCACGCTCGTGACCAACCACAGCAACATCGAGTTCGCGATCATTGGCACCGTGATCCTCGCCGGCGTGATCGCGGATGAACTGGTGAAGCGCTACGCCGTGAAGCGCCGCGCCGCCCGGGCCTTGGCGGAGGAGTCAGCTCGACCGACTGGAAGCAACTGATGGGAGCAGTTCAGTTGAAGCCGAATTCCGAAGTTCAACCACGGATGCACACGGATGCACACGGATAGGAAGCAGTCAGCACTGTCCAACGCCAAGTGAGCCATCCAGCCGTCGGAAAAAATACCGCACTGCTCCGGTCTTGGTTCCATCCGTGTTCATCGGTGTCCATCCGTGGTTGTCCAATTCCCATTTCGGAGTCCGCGTTGAAGCCGGAGGACGGACAGCTCAGTAATTCCGCTTGCGCGCCTTCACGCGCAGCGGCGGCGCTTGGTTCGTCGGCGTGAGTTCCGCCACGTCGCCGGGTTTCCACGGCTGCTCGCGGCGGTCCAGCACCAGGCCGCGCTGGATGAACTCCACCTCGTGATTGAATGCCAGCAACGTCACCGTGCCGGGCAGGTAGGTCGCATCCTGGAAGCGCAGCTCGCCGAACGCCGGCTTCGTGTTCGCCTCGGTGAACCGCACCGTCACCGGCGCGTTGGTCAGCGGACTTTGCTCGCCGGGGAAGCGCACCTTCACCTCGCGCACACCCAGCACCGGCTGGTTCACCACGAGGTAGGGCGTGCCATTCGTCTCCACCGCGAAGGTCACTTCCCACGGCCCTTTGCGGCTGCGCAGGTGGCTGTCCAGCGCATAGAGGCTGAAGTAGCCCGCCACCGCGATGACGCCCACGATGGCGACGTGCTTGAGAATGTTGTCCGGCTGCTTCTGCATCGGGCCGGGAGCGTTTGGCAGGAGCGCGGGCAAGTCAAGAGGAGCAATTGTTGTAGCGGCGGTCTGTGACTGCCGGGGTTCGTGCAGGAGATGAACGGCGGTCACAGACCGCCGCTACAGTTGCCTCCGCTACGCCGCAATCTGCTTCCTCGGCGCGAAGTCCGCGCAGCGTTTCGAGCCGGGGAACATCTTGTGCGGGTTGCAGCGTTGCGCGAGGTCGAAGACGCGGCGGAGCATCTTCATCGCCTCCAAATCATCCGGCGTGAACTGCCGCGCCATCATGTCCGCCTTCTCCACGCCGATGCCGTGCTCGCCCGTCACGCTGCCGCCCAAGGCAACGCACTTCTCCAAGATCTCCTCGCCCGCCTGCACCGCACGGCGCACCTGCTCCGGCTCGCGTTCATCGTAGAGGATGAGCGGGTGGATGTTGCCATCGCCGGCATGAAAGACGTTCGGGATGCGCAGGCCGTGCTTCTCGCTGGTGGCGCGGATGAAGCGCATGATCTCCGGCAGCTTCGAGCGCGGCACCACGCCGTCCTGCGTGAGGAAGTTCGGACTGAGCCGGCCAATCGCGCCGAACGCGCGCTTGCGGCACTTCCAAATCTCGGCGCGCTCGGCATCGTCCTTCGCCACGCGGACTTCGCGCGATTTGTTCCGCTGGCAAATCTCAACCACGCGCGCGGTCTGCTCCTCCAAGCCGGCGGCGAGGCCGTCCAGTTCCACAATCAGCACCGCGCCCGCGTCCGTCGGGAAGCCGAAGTGATACGCGGCCTCGACGGCTTGCGTGATCATCTGGTCCATCATTTCCAGCGCGCCCGGCACCATGCCCGCGCTGATGATGTCGCTGACGGCCTGGCTCGCGTCGTCCACGGTCTCGAAGATGCCGAGCAGCGTCTTGAAGGCTTGCGGCGCGCGCACGAGCCGAACTAGCACGCGCGTGGCGATGCCGAACATTCCCTCGCTGCCGATGAACGCGCCGCGCAGGTCATAGCCGGCCACATCTTCGCCACCGTCCGGCGTCGTGCCGAGCCAGACGATTTCGCCGTCGGGCAGGACGACTTCGCAGCCGAGAATGTGGTTGGTGGTGACCCCGTTTTTGAGCGTGTGCGGTCCACCGGAGTTGGTGCCGACATTGCCGCCGATGGTGCAGGCGGTCTGCGAGGAGGGGTCCGGCGCGTAGAAGAGGCCGTGGGGCTTCGCGGCTTGCGTGACGTGGGCGTTCACCACGCCCGCCTCGACGAGCGCGCGACGGTTGCGGACATCGAGGTCTAGGATGCGCGTCATCCGCGTGAGGGCGATCATCACGCCGCCCGTGCTCGCGAGGACGGTGCCGCTCAGGCTCGTGCCTGCGCCGCGTGGGATGATGGGCAGCTCGTGTCGCGCGCAGAGTTTTACGACAGCGGCGACTTCCTCCGTCGTGCGCGGCAGCACCACGACGCCGGGCAAGTGCTTCTCCAGCGTGTAAGCGTCGCACTCGTAAACCAGCAAGTCGTGCCCGTGCGAGAGGACGTTCTCCGCGCCGACGAGTGTGCGTAGTTCAGCGATGACGGAGTCCGGGACGACGACGGGCGCGTGGCTATGCACGGGCGGATTGTAGCGAGGCGGCGCTGCGTTGCAAAGTAGGAGAGCGCACACTCGCATCCGCGCCCTTCAACTGCTACGTCTCCACCCGCTGCATGGAACTGCGTGAACTTGCCGAGCGCGTGCTCTTCGCGACGACGCTGGAGGAGAAGCTCCAGTGCCCCGCCGTCATCACGGACGAACAGCCTGGGGCCGCGCTCGCTGCGCCGCCGACTCCGGGCCGACCGGCGGAACTGACCTTCAAAGCGCAAGGCTCCAGCACGACCGAGTTCCCCGGACTGCACCGCCTCGACGACGAGCGCGAGCGCGGGCGGCGGCTGCACTTCTTCGCGAACCACGAGCTGCTCGCGACGGAACTCATGGCGCTCGTGCTACTGCGCTTTCCCGATGCACCCGCCGCCTTCCGACGCGGCGTGCTCCAGACGTTGCGCGATGAGCAGGAGCACACGCGGCTCTACCTCGCGCGCATGAAGGCGTGCGGCATCGCGTTCGGCGAGCTGCCGGTGAGCGGCTACTTCTGGCGCGCGGTGTCCGGCATGGAGAGTCCGATGGATTACGTCGCGGGCCTGAGCCTGACGTTCGAGCAGGCGAACCTCGACTTCGCCCGGCACTTCGCGCGCGGCTTCGCGACCGTGGGCGACACGGAGACGGCGAAGTTGCTCGATCGAATCTATCGCGATGAGATTGGGCATGTGGCTTACGGGCTGAAGTGGTTTCGTCGCTGGAAACAAGCGGGCCAGAGCGACTGGGAAGCGTTTTGCCAGCAGTTGAAATTCCCGCTCTCGCCGCAGCGGGCGAAGGGCATCGCGCTGAATGTCGAGGGCCGGCGCGCTGCGGGACTCGACGCGCAGTTCATCGCGGAGCTGGACGTGTTCGCGCAGTCCAAGGGCCGCACGCCGAACGTCTTTGTCTTCAATCCGTTCGCCGAAGCCCGCATCGCGCAGGGGAAGTCGTTCTCGCCGGTGATGCATCAGGCGCAACTCGCGCACGACCTCGCCGCGCTGCCGATGTTCCTGTGCCGGCAGGACGACATCGTGCTCGTGGAAGAGCGGCCAGCGGTGGAGTTCCTCAGCGGGCTGAAGCAGGCGGGCTTCGCGCTGCCAGAGGTTGTGCAGCGAAAGGACAGCGCCGTGCTCGCCGCACGCAAGCTCGGTCGCCTGCGCCCGTGGGCGTGGGGACCGGACAGCGTGGAGTTGCTCGCGCCGCTCTTCGGCAGCCTCACGGGAGAGGAGCGCACGGCGGAAAGCTCCTTCAACGACGGCATCGCGCCGCTCTACTCGAAGGCGTGGAGCGCGGGGTTCTTGCGGAGTTTTCTCACCAATGTTGGAGCGGACAACACGCCCGTGACGGCGGCTTCCAGCCGCCGTGTTGCGCGTGACTCGCACGACGCGCCCTCGTCCGAACGGGGGCCACAGACGGCGGCTGCAAGCCGCCGGCACGGCGCTGGTGCACTCGCACTTTGCACGCCCGACGAAGTCGGCGTCGCCGTGGGCACGATGGACGAAGCGCGCTCTGCCATCGCGGCGATTCGCCAGCGCGGGCATCATCGCGTCGTGGCGAAACAGGCCTTCGGCCTTGCAGGGCGCAACGCGCTTCGTCTGTGGGAGCCGGAGCTGCTGGACCCGCAGCGGCGTTGGCTGGAGAAGTCGTTGCAAGGCGGACGGCAACTCGTCATCGAGCCGTGGCTGGAGCGCGTGGTGGACTTCTCCGTGCAGTTGGAGATGGGCGCGGACGGTCTGCAACTCATCGGTTACACCGGCTTGCTGACGGACACGAAGGGACAGTTCATCGCCAACACCGCCGCTCCAAACCACGCTCGTTCGCTGCCGTCTGGAGTGCTCGACTGCTTCCGTGACCAGCCTGGAGCGCCCGCGCTGCTTCATGAGTTGTTCGCCGACATCTTCACGCGCCTCGCCGCGGAGCTGAAGGCGGCTGGCCATCTCGGGCCGCTTGGCGTGGATGCCTTCGTCTATCGGGACCGAGAAGGTCGCTGCCGGCTCAAGCCCATCGTCGAGATCAATCCGCGCCACACGATGGGCCGCGTGACGCTGGAGCTGATGAAGCGTGTAGCGCCCGGCGCGCATGGCACGTTCCGCCTCGTGAACACAGCGACCCTTCGAGCCGGGGGCTGCGCGGACTTCTCCGCCTACGCCCGGCAACTGCGCGAGCGCCACCCGCTTCAGCTCGAAGGCGAACCCGTCCCAAAAATCCGCTCCGGCGCGCTCTGCCTCAACGACCCCGAGAAGGCGAAAGCGGTGCTCGCCATCTTCCAGGCAGGCGGCGAGGTGCGGAGTGTTTGAGACGGACTGGTGGCAGTGGCAGGGGCGTCGTCGTTGCTCCCAGCCGACGCGCGGCCTTCTCAGCGCTTGGGCGCGGTGGCCGGGGGGAGGGCGGGCGTGGCGGCGAGTTCCAGCTTGGCCTCGGCATCGCCTTGCTCAACGGCCTTCACGAGCCATTCGCGGCCTGTCGCAATGTTCCGATCCACGCCGTAGCCATCGCGCAGCATCACGCCATAGATGCGCTGCGCGGCGGGCAGGCCCTTGGTCGCCGCCTTCTCGCACCACTTGATCGCCTCGGCGTGGTCCTGCTTCGCGCCCTTGCCATACAGATGCATCTGCGCCAGATCCAGCTGCGCCTGTGGGTCGCCCTTGGTGGCCTTGGCCTTTAGGGATTTGAATTCCGATGAGCCGCCGCAACCCAGCAGGAGGAGGAGACTCAGGGAAAGCGCCGTCAGCAAGTGGCTTGAAACGAATGAGATTCTGGTGGGATGCATGGCATGAGATTGGATTGCGGTCAAGGGGCGATTAG
>SXTU01000026.1 GCA_005791875.1 Verrucomicrobiales bacterium | reverse complement strand
TTCTGCTGGTTGCCGCCGGAGAGGAACTGCACCACCTGCCGGTCGCTCGGCGTCTTGATGCGCATCGCACCGATCATCTCGGTGCTCAACTCAACTTCGCGCCGCTGGTTGAGGAAGCCGTTGCGCTGGTCGCGGCGCAGGCTGGCGAGGCTCACATTCTCACGCACGGGCATGCCGAGCACGACGCCCTGCTGCTTGCGGTCCTCAGGCACGAGCGCGAGGCCGGCTTCGATGGCTTCCTGTGGCGACGCGGGGGAAATCTCTTTGCCGCCAACGTGAATGGTGCCGCCCAGCGCGGGCGTGACGCCGAAGAGGGAAAGCAACACTTCCGTCCGCCCCGCCCCGACAAGGCCGGCGAGGCCGACAATCTCCCCGGCATGCACCTTGAAACTGACTTCGTGGCGCGGATACATGGGCGTGCGAAGCCGGTCCACATGCAGCGCCACCTCCCCTGCCCTGTGGGGCTCGTGCGGATAGAATTGCGAGAGGTCGCGGCCCACCATGAGCTTCACCATCGTGGCGTGGTTGATTTCCTCGCGGGCCAGGCCGCCACTGTTTTCGCCGTCGCGCAGGACGGTCACGCGGTCGGCGAGGCGCTTCACCTCGCCGAGGCGGTGCGAGATGTAAACGATGCTCACCCCGCGCGTGCGCAGGTCATTGATGACCTTGAAAAGATTCTCCGCCTCGCCCGCCGACCGGCTGGAGGTCGGCGCGTCCATGATGAGCTCGCGGGCGTTGGTGGAGAGCGCCGTGGCGATCTCGACAAGCTGCTGCTGGCCGATGGCGAGCGTGCTGACGAGCGTGTCGGGCTTTACGTCGAGGCCGACGGCGTCGAGAAACTGCTTCGCCTCGCGGTGGGTGCGCGCGGTGTCAATCAGCCCGAAGCGGCGCGGCTCGCGACCGAGGAAGATGTTGGCCGCCACGTCGAGATTATCGGCGAGGTTCAGCTCCTGATGGATGAGCGCGATACCGTTGGCGAGGGCGTCGTGGACCGAGTCGAGCGCGACGGGCTGGCCGTCGAGGAGGATTTCGCCGGAGTCAGCGGTCTGCACGCCAGCGAGAATTTTCATGAGCGTGCTCTTGCCCGCGCCATTCTCGCCGATGACCGCGAGCACCTCGGCACGCTCGACGGTGAGACTCACGCCCTTGAGCGCGCGCACGCCTGGGAAGGACTTGGTCAGCGAGCGGGCTTCGAGCAAGGGCATGGGAATGGGAATGGGAATGGCGAATGGCGAATCAAGCCACGTCACGGTGAGCGGGGAAACTTCGGGGTATGTTCGAGCATTTCTCCCTCACCCCAGCCCTCTCCCGCTGGGAGAGGGAGAATCGTCGGCACCGTGTGGTGGAAAGGGACGGTTCAGTTTGTCGAGGAGCGGCATAGGTTTCTCCCTCTCTCAGCGGGAGAGGGCTGGGGTGAGGGAGAGCGGCTACGAACGCCCACGCATGCTGCACCAAGCTGCGGTGCCTCTGACGACAAGCTAGCGCGGCGGGCCGAAGGGTGGGTGGTTGCATCGGCGTGTTGGACGCGGCTGCGCCGGGCTTTATTGGTGCGCGGACTGACTTCATGGCAACTGGACTTCCACCGTCGGCTCCGGCGCGTTCGGCTGCGGGCGGTGCCAGGTGTGGCTGGGGGTGAGCTTGAGGGTTTTGAGCACCTTCGGCAGCGCGGTGGGTTGCGCGGCGGCCTTGGCGGCGACGGCTTGAGCGAGCTTCACGTTGGCTTCGGCGGCGGCTCTTTCCGTGGCTAGTTTGGCGGCGAGCTTGTCCGCGGTGGTGCGGGCGTCGGTGACGTCTTTCGCTTTTGCGGATGACTCGGCGGCGGCTTTGTCTGCGGCGAGTTTGCTGGCGGCGCTCGTCTTCTGCGCTTTGAGCATGTCGGCGGCGGCATTCGCGGCAACCCCCCGCGCCTTCGTCCACGCGGCCTCAGCGGCGGCGCGGGCTTCCACGTCCTTGGTGGCGATTTTGACCACTGCGCCGTGGGCGGTGATGACCGCCTTGGCCATCTCGGCGGAAAGCGCGGCGGCCTTGTCAGCGGCGAGCTTGTCGTCCCCAGCCTGCTTCTGCGCGGTGGCGAGCGCGGCGGTGGCTTGGTCGACTGCGGCCTTTGCGGCGGTCCACGCGGACTCGGCGGCGGTCTGGTCAACGGCGGCCTTGGCCGCGAGCTTGTCCGCCGTGGCGCGCGCGTCCGTGACGGCCTTGGCAGCCTTGGCGGACTCTTCGCGATAGTATTCCGCGTCGAGCTTGAGGTCGGCGGTGGATTTCATCGCGCCCGGGAACACGGTGGGCAGCGTCCACACGCTCAGCATGTATTCCGGCGCGGGCACCACCACGCCGTCTTCCTGCATGCGCCACGACTTCACAACCAGCGGCGTGAGCGTGTGCGGCAGCGCGGTCATGCCGTCGGCCCGCACCGGCGCGGGGGAATTGCGGATGTTCAAATCGGAGGCCCCCGGCGCGAGCGGCTTCTCCAGATTCGTGGTGACGACCTCGACGTGTGTGTTGCGCGGGAACTCGTCCTTCACGCGCACCACGAGGAACTCCAGCACCTCCAACGGCTCCTCGCCGCGCACAATCTTCGGCTTGGCCGACGACGGCGTGAGCGTGATTTGCTCGGGCGGGATGTTGCAGTTGAGCATCGTGAGCGAACTGGAGACCAGGTGCAGCACCTTGTTCGTCACGGCGTTGGTGACGGTGATGCTGGTGAGCTGAACCTTCGCAGCCGCGAGCGAGACGGCGGTGACGGAGCGGTCAATCAACGTGTCCTCCGCGCTCCCGGTCAACGTGCGCAGGCTCATGCCGGTGTTGCAGTGGCGAAGGATGTTCTGCTTCAGCATGGCATTGCCGGTGTGCCATGAGATGCCCGACGCGCAGTCCTCGATGACATTGCCGGTCACGCTGACCTCCCCCGCGCTGACGGCGATGCCGATGGCGTATGCGCCGTAGATGCGATTCTCGCGGATGTCCGCAAGCTGGCAACTGCTCACGGAAAGTGCGGAAGGCCGCACCATCGCCGCCTTCTGCGCGCGGAACTCGTTGCGCACGATGGCCGGCGTGTCGCACCCCGAGAGGCTCAGGCGAGCGAACGCGGTGAAGCGGTTGCCAATCACGTTGCACCGCTCGTTCGGCTTGTCCCCGGTGTTGTCTATGCCGGCGAGGCTCACCTGCACGTTGTCGAACTGCGCGTTCTGCAAATCCACCATCGTCCGCGCAACGGCGGTGAGTTCAGCGGGCGGCGGGTTCTTCTCGCCCGGTGCGATGGGCGAAACGATGGCGACGTTGCGTTTGCCGTCCGGCAGATTCGCGCGCCCGACGAGGAACAACGAACCGCCGCGCTGGAGCTTGAAGATGCGTTCCGCCGTGTTCGTGGCCACCAAGCGCAGTTCCATCGCATCGGTCAGCCCGGGCGCGTGCATCTTGATGCTGCCGTAAGCCTCGACCATTCCGTCCACCGCGAGCACGCGGCGACCCTGGCCGGCTTGGAACGCGAGGTTGGAGTTCGCGTCGAGCAGCAACTGCTTGCAGGTGGGCTTGTCGGAGTCGTCGCGGTCGAAGACTACGGTGTCGCGGGCGGCGATGACGGCTTCGTCCTCGGCCGTCGGCACCGCGCCGCCCTTCCAAGTGGAAGCATCGCTCCACCGCCCGCCCCCAAGGCCGTTGGAATGAATTTCCTTGGCCACCACAGGGGAGACGAGACACAGGGCTGTGAGGCCGAGGGCGAGCGGAAGAATGCGTTTCGTCACAGGATGGAGAGGGGAGTTGGACCACAGAGACGCGATGAACACAGAGAAGAGCAGAGGAGGTTTCGCTGAAATGTCTTTCTCTGTGTTCATCGTGTCTCTGTGGTCCCAATCGGCGCTGGTCTGGCTGTGGCGTCGTTTCATTGTTCCACCTCCTCGGCCTCGATGAAACTCCGCAGGGAATCGCTCTGGCGGTCACTCACGGGGAAGATTTTCAGGCCGTCAATCTGCACGGTGCCCGTGATGTTGATGAGCTCCAGCTTCAGTAGCGCGTCCGGCGCGAGCGGGGTGCGGATGCGCACGGCGGCCTTGCGCCACTGGCCATAGGACGCGCGGTCCAGCGGGATGAGTTGGTGCGCCGTGGGACTCGTGGCCGGGCCGTCCGCGCCAGCATACATCCAGACGTTCATGTAGCAGTATTGATACGGCTCCAGGCTCGTGTTGCCTTGCTTGCGATACCAGAACTCCACCCAGCACGCGCTGTCGGGCGGCACGTTGCGCAAATCCTTCGTCATGCTGAAACGCCCGCTGGTCACCGTCGGCCCGTCCATCCCCAACATGGGCTCGAAGGCGACGCGGTCGAAGCGCCCGGCGGGTTGCGTGTCGCCCGGCTCGAAGCCGGTGACGTGGCCGCGAAAGGTCGCGTCCGCGGCGGCCACCGCGTTCGTCTTCGCGGCGGTGACTCGTTCGGCGCGGGCCTTCACCACGGCGAAGACCGGCGTGAGCTTCTGCTGCATGAAGTAGTCGGGGAACGTCTCGCGCAGCTTTTCCAGCCACGCCTGCGCGGTCGCGAAATCCTCCTGCCGCAGCGCGCAATCGGCCAGGCCGTGCATCGCGCGGTCGCGGAAGCCGGCCCACTGGCGGAGCTTCAGCAGCACTTCGTAATGGCGGATGGCGTCCTCGTAGCGGCCCGCGAAACGGTCCGTCTCCGCGCGCAGGAAGCGATACATGCCTTCGAGTTTTTGCTCGGGGAATTCCAGCTCCAGCCGCTCCAGCAGCAGCCGCGTGCCACGCACGTCGCCGGTGCGGAGCTTTTGTTCCGTGATGCGCAGCAACGCGCCGCGCTGGATGGCCTCGTTCTGGCCGGTCGCCGCGAAGCGCTCGCCGCCCAGCGACTTCGCGAGTCGGTAGCGCTCGGCGGCTTGCACGAGGTCGCCGGCCTGCGTGAAGAGGTCGCCCCAGTGAATCGCCGCCTCGCGCACCGCCGGATGCCCGAGGCCGCGATGGTCATTGATGATGCCCTCGTAGAGCTGTGCGGCCTTGGGAAACTCCTTCAGATAATTCCACTGCAAGTCCGCGCCCTTGAGCAGCAGGGTGACGCGCAGGCTCGGGACCTTGCCGGCGACCTTGAGCGCCTCGTCCATCAGCGCCATCGCCTCCGTGCCGCGACCTTGCCGGGCCAGCGCTTCCATCAAGGTCGTTTGCAGCGCTATGCGGCGCTTCACATCAAGGTCCGGCTGCGCGAGCAAATGCCGCGCGAGCCGCTCGACCAGCGGCCAGCGGTGCGGCTGCTCGGAGACGAGGAGGAAATCGAAGGCGGCGTTGAACCGTTGCGCGTCCCAGCCGCTCCAGTCGGCGGCGGACAACAGCTCGACCGCGCGTCCGAGCGAGTGCGGGCTGGTGGGTATCGGCGCGGTCCAGACGTAGATGCGTTGCGTGACCGGCGGTGCGCCGCCGCCCGCGTCCAGCGTGACGCGATACTCGCCGGGCTTGAAATAAACGTGCGTCGGCGAGCGCCCCGTGCCGCGCGTGCCGTCGCCGAAGTCCCACTGCACCTTCGTCGGGTCCGGACTGGCGCCGTGCGCCTCGAAGCGCACGAGGTGCAACGCCAGCCCCGGCGTGCTCAACGTGTCGTCAACTCCCCACGCGAACGTCATGGCCGCCGCGCCGTTCGCGCCCTCGATGCCCGCGACCTCGGCACGCGTGGCCTGGGCGAACATCCCGGCGGGGACGGCGGCGGCGGCGAGCTTCTTGTTCGCCGGGTCGCGCTTCAGGTAGAGCGTGCAATTCGCCACGCCGGCGGCGGGACCAGCCACATGATGCACCTCGAAAGAATGCACGCCCGCCTTCAGCTCCACTTCGCGCCACGCGCTGGCGAGGATGCGATTGGCGAAACGCGCCGCGCCGGTCTGCTCGAAGACGCGGTTCGTGTGGATGAAGAGGAACGCCGCGTTCTCCGCGCCGAGGTAGAACTTGTAAGCGCCGTCCTCCGGGATGCGGAAGAAGCCGCGATAGGACGCGGCGAAGTTCCGCACGTTGTCCGGCCGCGCCGGGTTCACGTTCTGCACCACCTGGTCCACGAAGCCGTTGCCGATGACTGCCGGGCTTTGCTTCAAGCTCCCGACCACCTCCGCCCAGCTCGCCAGTGAGGTGCCGGTCCAGTTGCGGAACTCGACGGTGATACCCTCGGGCAGCGCCGCGACGTTCGGATGCGGCAGCTTCGCGTTGCCCGCGTAGGCCCAATAGACCGGGTCGTTGGTGTTGCGTTTGAACTGGATGAGCGTCTCGCCATCGGGTTGGTGCGAAAGCACGGCGACGGGCAGGACCGTTCCATCCTGCCGTTGCACGCAGATGTCCGCGCCATCGGGCCGCAGCCAGCCGGCGGCGGGCAGGCGCGCGATGACCGACTGCGTCTGCGCCTTCTCGCTCGCGAAATCGCCGATGAGCCGCAGCGGGAAACGCACGCGATAGCCCGGCACCCACGCCGGCGCGGGCAAGGCCACGGCGGGCGCAGCGGGAGCAGCCTTCGGTGGCACCGGCGCGGCGGCTTGGCCAACGGTCGAGGCGGCCAGCAGAAGGATGGACCACAGAGTCGCGATGAACACAGAGGGAAGCCCCGGAGGAAGGCCTCTGTGTTCATCGTGTCTCTGTGGTGAAAAATCACTCCGGTTCATACGTGACTCTGAGTTGCCATTGCTGCCGCCCGGCGTGCGTGGGTGAGATGAGGATGCATGGGCCATCGAACGCGAGCAGCCAGCCGCGGTTCGGCGCCGCCCCGCCGTGCCAGAGCTCGACATCCTGGGTCACGTTGACGGTCACATGCACCATGCCCGGTTCGAACTTGCCGCTGCCCGTGGGCTTGGTCGCGCGGTCCACGGAGCGGCCGCGTGCGCCGGGCACGGACCACTCCAACCGCTTGGGATGCACCATGCGGAACTGGTGGCACACGCCGATGCCCCACTCCGCGAGCACGCGCCACACGGTCACGGTGCTCGTCGCCGCGAACCCGACGGGAACAACCCACTCCGCGTGCGTGATGCGGTTGCCCTTGGGGATTTGGTCGAAGGAATAGCGGACCAAGTAACTCGTGTTCGCGCCGCCGATGGGCGGGTTGGAGACGAAGAGCGTCGGGTCAATCTGCTGCGCCGCCCAGCCACTGCGCGGGTGGCTCTCGGACAACGTGGCGAAGGCATCCACGGCTTCGGGTTTGAGCGTGATGGTGCGGGCGGAGGCAGTCGTGGCGAGGAAGGCAAGCAGGGGGCCCAAGAGCCAAATGGCCAACCGACGGAGGCAACGGTTCCCCCTCTCATTAGCACCTGGCTTCAGCCAGGTGTTCAGCGCCGTGAACGCAGACAACCGCTTCAGCGGTTTCCGACTCGCGCCACCGAAGCCGTTGAAACGGCTAACCAATTCACACCGTCCCGTGCCACCCGGCTGAAGCCGGTTGCTAATGAGAGTCTGAGGCCGATGCGTTGAGTGGCTCACGTTCATCCCTCAGTTCCCTTTGTCCACCGCCACATAGAGCCGCCCGCGCTTCTCCGCGTAGGCCATCGCGCGCACCGATGCGCTGGGCAACGTGACTTGTTCCACCTTCCCATCCAACCGCCCGTCCGCTTCCAAGCCAAAGAGACAGACCGACTTCGCCGCGCCGACGGCCACGCGCGCTTGCTGAGTGAGCACGACCGGCGCGCCTTGGAGTTGCACGCCCTTCGCCGACGCGACTTGCGGCAGGAGCGAAACGTAACCGTCCGCGTGCGCGAGCTGGAAGAGGCGCGGCGTGTTCTGCATCGCGAGGTAAATCGCCGGCTGGTTGGGATGCCCGGCCAGCACACAGTGGCCGGCGAATTCCAGCGTTGTGAACCACGATTGCCGCAGCCCGCCGCGTTGAAAGTCCGCGCTCATGCAGCCGGAGTAGCCGCCCATCACCATAGCGTCGCTCCCGGCGAACCACCCCGCGCCGGACGGATAGTAGCGATGAGTGCGCTTGCGCTGGAGCGCCACCACGGTGCGCGCGAAGCGGCTCGCGAGCGGCTTCTCCTTGCCGGCCTTCACGCGGGACTTGCCGGCGTCGGCCTCGTCGGAGTCCACCGGCAAGCCCTGTTCATCGAGCGCGTAGTAGGCGATGCCTGCCTCGTCGTAGGTCGCGCCGATGCTGTTGGGGAGGAAGAGCATCTTTCCCGCCGCGTCCAGCCCGACGGTGCCGCCCGTGAGGCCGCAGTGAAAACCCACGCCGTGCGCAGCGGTCTCGACCAGTTCGAGGCCCGTGGGTTTCACCGCGTAAATGAGCAGGTGCTCGAACTCCAGCCAGTTGGTGAACGCGGCGTGTTTCTCCTGCTGGTCCTGCGGCGGCGCGGAGATGTCCTGCCACACGTAGAGCACCGGCAGGCGCGGATGGAAGAGCAGACCGAGCGGGTAGTTCGCGTGCTTCGCAAGCACGGCGGGCTTGGGCAACGCGAGGCGCGTCGGCTCGCCGGCGGGCAGGCCGTTCGCGCCGAGACGGAACACGGCGAGGTGCTGGTCGTTGGTCGAACGCTGGCCCACGACTAGCAGCGACGACGCCTCCCTCACGGCGGCGCAGAGGGCGTTGGACACCACGACTTGGGTGATGAACGCGGGTGGCTCCGCGAGCGGCGTGGGCGTGACCTCGAACTCGCGGGGCAACGTGGCGGCCGGGAGGGTGAACGCGAGGAGCAATCCCAAGAGTGCTGAACCCAACCGGCGCACAATCAAGAGAGAGAAAGTGGAAAGGCACAACGCGGGTGCATCCGACGATATTAGACCATCGTAGCCGCTCCCCCTCACCCCAGCCCTCTTCCGCTGGGAGAGGGAGAATGGTCGGCAGCGCTCGAAGTAATCGAACCGTTCAGGTGGTCGAGCAGCGGGGGAAATGGCTCCCTCTCCCAGCGGGATAGGGCCGGGGTGAGGGAGAAAACGGCCGACACATACTGCGAGCTGCGTTCCACCGGAAGCTTCCATTCTCGCCAACTGTTGAGTCCGCCTCCTCACGTCGGCGGCTACGGGGAGGTTCATGGCGCGGCAAGGCGGCGGTAATACTCCTTCACCACCTGCTCGTAACGTGGCAGGACGGGGCCGGCGGGTTCGTCGAGGATGCGCCCGCGCACCTGCTGGTGACGCGGCAGGCTGGGTTGGAAACCCGTGCCCGCCCGCTGGAACACCCGCGCCTCCGAGCGCAGCCGGTCGAGCAATTCCTGCTGTGTGCGGAAGGTCTCCGCGGTCGGTGCCTCGCGGAGCTTCTCCAGGTTCTGGTTGAGCTGCGCGATGAGGTCGTCGAGATGGTCGGTGGGCAGGTAGAGATTTTTCAGCTCCTTGCGCAACGCGTTCGCGCGCTGGATGAGCTGCTTCTGGTCGCCGTCCAAGTCGCGGAGCAACGCGGCCACCTTCGGGTCGAGCGGCTTGCCCTGGCGCTCGACGATGTGATTCACCGCCTGCGGTTTCTGCATCCGGTCGGCGAACTTGTCACTCCACTCGCTCTTGTTCGCAAGGCTGAACTTCGTGTCGTCGGACTCGACGCGCTTGCCGCCGATGCCCGTGGACTGGTCCTTCTGCATGTCGTCGGTCTTCTTCTCCTTGAGCACGCCCTCTTGGTCCGGCGCCTCGAACTGCCCCTCCTGCACCTTGTCGCGCCCGCGCATGTTCGGCGACTCGCTGCCCGCGACCTTGCCGTAAGACCGCGCGCCCTGCCGCCCCGTGCCGGACATGCCGCCGACGTTCGCGGTGGGCGGCTTCTTGTTGCCCGTGGTCGCCGTGGCGGCGTTCGAGTTCAAGCGCCCGCCCATCTTGCTCACCTCGCCGGGGTCCACGGCGACGAGGCCGGAGTTCAAGGCCAGCGTGTCGAACTTCTCCTCCATCTCGTCCGCCTCATCGAGCAGCTTGCCGACGAGGTCTTCGAGCTTGTCCGGCACAAGCGGCGCGGTGATTTGGTTCGGCTGCAAGCCTTCAAGCCCGGGAATCTTCGCCGTCTTCTCCACGCGCGTGCCGAGGAACATCGTGCTCAAGTCAGGCCGCGCGCTGCTTTCCTGCGTCGCCAGCTTGCTGCCGAGGTCCGGCGGGATGGCTGGCTGCGTGCCCCGTTCCTTGTCCTTGTCGCCGGGCTTGCCGGTGGCGACCGTTTCGCGCATCTGAACCACGTCGCTGAGGTTGGCGAGGTCCTGCCGGAAGTTCACGAGCTTGTCGCCGGAGCCGGGCATCATTTTCTCCAAGGCTTTCTGCGCGGCCAACTGCGACTCCTTCAACTCCAGCTCCTTCATCGCGCGCGCCAGCGCCTCGGCCCCGGCCTGCTTGAGCTTCGCGTGAATGTCCGCGAGCGCCGTCGCGGCCTTGGTCTGGGCGGCTGCAGCAGTGGACCAACGGCCCCGCGTCAACTCGGCCACCGCCTGTTGCAGTGCGGTCTTGGCTCCGCTGGAATCCAGCGCCACCGCCGCCGCCGTGAACGCCTGCCCGAGCGGCGCATCCACCGGCGTCACGCGCTCGCCCACGCCCGCTAGCGCGGACTGCGCGAGGCCCGCGAGCGCGAGCACCTTCGCCTGGCGCGCGGCGGCGGACTTCGCGGCGAGCGGCGCGGCGGGCTTGCCAGCCTGCGCGGCGGACTCGTCGCGCAACGCCAGTTCGCGGTCGGCGAGCATCTTCAGGAAGGGCGTCATGTTCGACAGCTCCCAGTTCTGCCGGAAGGCGACGTATTGCCCGAGCATCTCGTTGAGACTGGCGATGGTTCGCTCCGCCGTGAAACGCGCCTCGGCCAGCGCGGCGCGCTTGGCGGGGGGCGTGTCCTGCGTCGCCACGCTCTCGAGGATGCGCGTGAGCCGAATCATCTCCGTGTCCGCCAGCATCCCGAGCGAGAAGCGCAGCGTGCCGACGGCGGAGACGAAGTTGCGCGCCGTCGCGCCGGCGGACTGCCGCAACTGCTCTTGCGCCGTGGCCCCGTCGCGCATCGCATTGGCCAGCGCGTCGAGATTCTTCGTGTCGTCCCAGCGCACGCCGGACGCGGGGTCGAACTTCTGCATCCAGCCCGCCGCGAGCGCGACGCCCTGCTGCTGCCGCGTGATGAGCTGCTTGAGGTCCGCCTCCGACTGGAGGATTTGCTCGTAGAGGACTTGGAAGATGGTGCCCTCGCCGCCGATGAGCAGCGTGTAACTCTCGCCAGTCGTCCACGCGCCGGCCTTCGCGGGGTCGGCATCGCGCGCGCGCAAGGCGACTTCCACGCGCTCGCCCTCGACCGCGCCGAGCGCCGCGATGGCGAGGGAGAAGTCGGACTTGAACTCGCGGGACAAGTTGGGCTGCGGCCACCCCGTGACCGCGTGCCACTCCGCGTCCGCCGTCGGTGCATTGGTCGCGCCCTTGGCTGGTGCGGCGGCGGTCGTCATCTTGCGCGCGAACAGGCCGACTTCGCTCAGGCCGTAGTCATCGCTGGCCGTGAGCTTGAGCGGGAGGACGGAGCCGAGTTGCACCTCGGTCTGCTTGTCGAGGCCGCTGACGGCGAGTTGCGGCGGCTGGTCCGGCAACACGCGCAGGCCGTAGCGCAGGCTCGGGCCGGGGGCCTGCTTGCCACGCTGCACGCGGACTTGATAGGCGGCCACATCGGCAAAAGTGAGTTCCCCACTGAACTCCGTGGGGCTGAGGCGACGCAGCGCAAGCTGGCGCGGCGCGGCGTTGGTCGCGCCCTTCACCAGCCCCCCCTCGAGCAACAGCACCGCCTCGTCGGCCGGTTGGTCGAGCACGAAGGTCAGCGCGGCGCGCGTGCCGTGGAGAGCCTCGAGGTCGCCGCCGCTCGTCTCAATCTTCTGCGGCGCGAGGCGCGTGTAGTCCGGCAGTTGGAGCGTGGCCCGGACGAGATTCACCTGCGGCGGCAGCGGCACCTCGATGGTGTGAACCGGCGTGGTGAAGTCGCCGCCCGTGACGGCGTAGGTGAGCGAGCGTTGCAAGTTCGGAAAGGTGTAATCCACCGCCGTCGCGCCCGGTGGCACGGGCACTTGAACCACCGTGCTCGTCTCACCGATGACCTGCCGCACCGCGAGCCGGGCCGGGTGCTCGCCGGTGATGCGCACGCGCACACGCACCGTGCTGCCGGGCGCGGCCTGCACGTCACCGGGCTCGACCGCGAGCAGCGTGCGGTAGAGCGGAGCGATTTGCGCGAAGGGCTGGAAGATGCGCGACGCGGCGTTGGTGAAGTGCTGCTGCTTGAAGACGTAGAACCCGACGCCGATGCCCACCATCAGCCCCGCGACGGAGAGGCGAATGAGCGCCGGCCTCAGCTTCGCCGCCTGCTGAAGATGCAACGCTTGGAGCGACGCGTAGTTCTCCCGCAGCACCGCTGGGCCGTAATCGCCCGCGCCGCTCCCCGCCTCGCGGGAGATTTGCAGGCTGTTGATGAGCTGGTTGCGCGCGCCCGGCGTGCGCTGCTCGATGACGAGCGCGACTTGGTCCTCGGTCAGGCGGACTTCCTGCCACCGCTGCCACAGCCAGCGCCCGAGCACGACCAGCACCGCGAAGAACAGCGCGCTCGTCGCCACGCGCCCCCAGCGCGGCAGATGCACAAGGATGTCGAGCGAGAAGACGACCCAGAGGTAAGCCAGCGGTGCCGCCACGAGCACCGCGAGCATCTCCAGCGCGAGCAGCCGCTTCCATCGCCGCGTGTTGCGCTGCACGAGCTGTTGCAGCTCACGGAGCAAGTCCGGCGCGGGCGGGGCCGGGGAGATGTGCGCTGGGTTGGTCACGGTAGCTAAGTCTAGCAGCGAATTCGGAGAACGGCAGACGGGAGGTGAAAGGACGTTCTTCAGCGGCGATTCACTTGGCGGCTTTCATGCCTTCGACCTTCAGCAGCGAGTAAGGGTAGATCGTCGTGGCATAGATGGTCCCGTCGCGCGCGACGATCATGCCCATGATGACGTGCAGCGGCGTGAGCGTGCCGTCGGGCAGCGTGTGGTAGCCGTGGCGTGGACGCGCCGAGCCGTCGGGGTTCTTGGCCTGCGGGCCTTTGAAGTCGAAGAAGCCGGGGTTCGAGACCGTGAACACGCCGAGGTCTTCCATCGCGCTCTTCTTCTTCGGGTCGTGGCGGATGAGGTGGTGGAGGTAGCCCGCGCCGAACCCGGTCTTGTTGTCCACGCGCAGCGCCGAGTAAACGCGGCCGTCCGGCCCGAGGGCGATGGACCCGCGCGAGTCGGGATGCACGCCGGCGAGGCGGTCGCCAAGGCTCGTGGCGACGACGGCCTTGCCCTCCTTGCCCGAGAGGTCCACGCGGAACATGCGCAGGTCGTTGAGCACTTGCAGATACGCCGTCTTGCCGTCGGGCGTGATGCGCCAGTCGGGGTGGACGCGGTTCGTGCCGAGGACTTCGGCGAAGGGCTTGCCGCCGACGAGCAGCGGGTCCACGGAAACCTTGGCGGTCTTGGGATTGTAGCGGGCGATCTGGTAGTCCTTCGTGATCGCCGTGCCCCGGCCTTGCGCATCAATCAGCGTGTTCGGCTGGTCGCGCAGGATGGGGCCAAGCTCGCGGAACTGCTTCGTCTTCACGTCGTAGAGGAACCAGTGCTGCTCCTCGCAGGTGATGACGTAGATCAGCCCGCGCGCCTCGTCGGCGGTCACGTCAATCACGCCCTCGCCCTCCTTCGCGCCGGCGGGCTTGCTCGCGATGGGCAGCGGCATGCCGAGGTTCTCGGCGGTGTCCGTGGCGGGGTCATAGACCAGCACGTAACCGCCGCGATAAGTGGGGATTTTCTCGCCGCGCTTGAGCGCCGCGTTCTCGGCGGCGGTCGGGTAGCCCTGCTTGGTGCCGACGTAGATCTTGCCGGAAGGGCCGACGAAGTTGCGTGTGTGCAGCTTGGACTGCGCGGCGTAGCCGGTGGGCGTGAGCGGCAACCCGAGGAGCTTGTGGACATCGAGCACGATGCGTTGCTTCTCGGTGGCCGGGTCGAACTCGACGAGAAAGGCATTGCGCCCGTATGCGGCGGTGCCGATGTAGATTTTGCCGTTGCGCCCTTCGCACAGGGAGAAGTAGCCCGACTCCTCCGTGGTCGTCTCGGGCGGGATGTGGAAGGCCTTCGACGGCACGTATGTGAAGGGCGCGGTGGCCGAGCGCGCGACCGTCGGGGCGAGGAGCTGAAACGCAAGCGTGAGCAGGGCGAGGCGGCTCATGAAGTTGGGGTTGCGTTGCAAGGCGCGTTGGACGTGAGCGTTCGCTGTGAAATTCCAAGAGTTCCCCCGTGCCAGCAGACAGGAACAGCTCCGTGCAGCACGGCGATTGCAAATCGCCGGCACGGGATCAGGGCACCGCGCCACGGTCGGCGGCAGGTTCCGCCAGCACATACCTCGGCCACAGCACGACGGAGAAGTGGAACATCAGGCGCGGCAGGTGCGGGGCACTGGAGTGGTAGGTGGCCTCGCCACGGTTGCCGTTGAGCGAGGCGGCGAGGATGGGCAGGCGCGTGCCGGCGAGCGCGTAACTGCCGTCCACTCGGCGGTGCGCGGTGGGTGCGCCGAGGCCGGCCCACGGGAGACGGATTTCGCCGGTGTAGCCGGTGTCGCGGTCGGTAGGGTCGTTGACGGTCGAGGGCTTGGCGGCCTGGCGCGGCTTGAGTTGCACGGCGCGGGCGACGGTGAACTCGCGGTCGTCGGTCACGAAGCGCTCGCGATGGAAGGTCACGTCCTTGTAGCCGGGCTTGGGAATCTTCGCGAGCGCCTCGGCGGTGGGGAGTTCGATCATGAGGTTGTTCAAGTGGTTCGCCGCGTCGTGATGGACTTCCCAGAACTCGCGCACGCTGCCGAAGCTGATGAAGAACTCCGCGAGGTCGAGGTGCTTCTCCGGCAGATACTCTTCGGGGGTCATGCGGCGGTTGCCGGGCGGCCCGCTCGCGCGCCCGCTGGCGAGGGCGATGAGGTTCGTGTCGTTCACCTCGTAGCCAATGTAGAGATAGCGCTCGTCCCACGCGAAGCGCGCCACCAGCGGCGGCGGTTCGGTGCGCTGGCCGGGAGCGGCGTAGAGATGGTTCGCCACGACAACCACGGCGTTTTGCCAGCAGGCGTCGTCGAGCTTGCCGTCAATGACCGGCGCGGTCTTGGCGCGGTAGATGGGCGTGGGTTGGGTGGCAGGCGGTTCAGCGCCGAAGGCCGTGCAAGCGAGGGCGACGGCAAACGTGAGCGAGGCGAGGGCGGAGGATTTCATGGTGCAAGGATGCGCGGAGCGTCTGCACTGCGGCGGCTTCAGCGCCGCTGTTCGGACGGTGCCGAGTGTAAGCAGGCCCAAAAAAGCGGTGCTAAAGCCACCGCAGTCCAGACGCTTCGCGACTCCGATGCCTGCCAGGCTCCTTCCAGCACAGCCTTCATCGGTCAATCAACAGCATATCCGCCACGTTCAGCGGCAAGGTCACGAAGGTCGCGCCGTCGCGGGTCTCGGGCTTGAGCACGCCGCGCTCGATGCTGCGGATGGACTTCGCGCCGGTCAGGCGGGTGAGTTTTACTTCGAGCTTCGCGATGGGTTTGCCGGTGTAGTTCATCAGCGGCACGCCAAGGCGGGCGGGCGCACCCGCCAGCGCGGGCGTGTCAATCACGGAGCTTTCCACGAGCGTCTCGCTGCACACCACGGGACGCGCGAAGCCGGCGGGAAGGAAGTCGTCCACGAGCGCGGCGCGCAGGGCGGGGTCCATCGCGGTGGGCAGGAAGTGGCTGTAGCCTGCGTCCGTTGCGCCACGGTCGGCGGGGCGCAACGGGAGGCCGCTCTTGAGATACGCCTGGCCGGGCAGGAAGCCAAAGAGCAGCGCGCGGCCTTTGCCGTGGGCCTTTTCCAGGACGGCGGGTTTGCCGTCGGCGAAGGTGCCGATGACTTTCGCGTCGGACGGCACGAGCGTTTGCTTCCACACGATGACCGGCACGTCGCTCACGGAGCGGTCGCCGCGCGTCCACTTCACCTTGTCCATCGGCACGTAGGGCGGCAGGTCCTGCTTGGTGAGGAAGGGCGTGTTCTCCTTAAGCAGATACTTGGGCACGAGGTCGGGGTCGGTGGCGAGCGACTGCGACTTCACGCCGTAGAGCGTGTTCGCGCCGGGGTTGGACTGGTTGAACTCGTTCATGAAGCCGCCGCCGCCGAGCGCGACGAGCGTGCCGCCGGCTTGCACCCACTTGGTCAACGCCGCCGTGGCCTTCGAGTGCATCCATTGCTGGAGGATGTAGATAACCTGGCAATCCTTCGCGCGGCCCTCGATGACGTCGTCCTCGCTGAGGAAATCCACCGGCACCTGCGCGTGGCGGAGCGCGTAGTAGATGGCCTTGCGCTCGTTGTTGTGCAGGGCGAGGGAGGAGTTGTTCGCGCCCGTGAGCACGTCATCCACGCTGGAGAGAATGAGGCCGACCTTCGCGGGGCGCACCTGGCCGTCCATCACGTAGTCTTCGAACGCGCCCGCCGCGTGCGTGCAGGCATGGACTTCGCGCCACATCGGCAGGTCGCGCGTGTCCACGTAGTTCTCCGTGCCGCCGACGGCGGAGGGCGAGGCGCAGAAGTAGTTCACCATGCGCGAGCCGTGCGCGACGGCGGTGAAGAACGAGAGCCGGAAATCGCGCGGCGTGTTGCCCGGCGAATGCGGCATCACATACATGTGGATGGGCAGGTTGTCATACTTCGCGCCGGCGCGGAGGCCGGACGTGAGGTAGCCCATCGCCTGCACGCTGAACTCGGGGATTTGCCAGACGTAATCCTCCGACCACGGCATGCTCATCGCGCGCAGCTTGAAGGGCCGGATGTAGTCCATCTCGTTGATGAAGTAGTTCGCGTGCGGCGAGTAGTTCGCGCCGGTCAGCACGCCCTTGCTCTTGTAGTAGGCGGTGCCGGCGGCGTAGTGCTGGCCGCCTTTCTCCTTCATGCAGATGGTCGAGTAGTAATAGAGCGGGTGTTTCTTCGCGGCGGCGATGGCCTCGGGCGTGTCCTTGGGCTTGGGCGAAATCACCTTCACCTCGCCGGAGTATTGAACCCCGCGCGCGCGCAGCCACGCGGCGAACTCCTCGTCCGTCACCGGCAGCGACGGCAGGTGAATCTCATCGCCATAGCTGACGATGTAGAGGTCGTTGAAGCCGTCCTTGCGCGCGGCCTCGTGCCTCTGAATCGCCGGCAGTCTCGGGTCGCGCCAGTGCGCGACGAGGTCGCGCTTCTTGCCGGTCTGGTCCACGGCGGTGTTGTCGCCCAGCGCCTTGGCGAGCTGCTTGGCCTCGGGGCACGCGCCAAGCGCGCCGCTGAAGCCGAGGAGGTTGTAAGCGAGGAAACGCTTCGGCACCGAGCCGACCTTCGGGAACTTCGCGACCTCCGCGAGCAACCAGTCGAGCGACTCTTTCTGCGTGCGAATCTCCGGCAGCCAGAACCGCTCCTTCAGGGCCTTCGCCATCGCGGCGTTGGGCGCGACGTTGCCGGGCATCTCGAACGTGACGGGCGAGTAATAGTCCGGCTTGCCCTTCACCGTGATGGTCTTCACGGACTTCAGCCCGCCCTTGCCGTCGGGCACGGCGAATTCGAGCTTGAGGTGCAGCTCGGTGATTTTCGCGTCCTTGTAAGTCGCCTTGGGAAACCACTGCACGTTGTTGAGCGCGTCGAGCACCTGGCCCATCGGCACCCAGCCGGAGGTGTCGCCGGGCTGAAGATATTGGTCGTCGGGAATCGCCAATGGGACCGGGCCTTTCGTCTTCTTCTTCGGGTCCGGCGCAGCGGCGAACTTCTCCGGGTCGAGCAGCGGCGCGAGCGCCTTGGGCTTAACCGCAAGCACGCGCGGGCCGGTGAGCTCGTAACTGGTCGGCGTCACGAGATAACCGCTCTTGAGCACGCGCGTCGTGGGCCAGTCGCGCACGTGTATGTAGTAGGGCGAATGCTGCCCCTGATCGAACGGCGCAATGACCGGCACGCACGGGCCCAGCCCATCGCGCGGGTTCGTGACGCGCACGAACAGGTCGCCGTCCTGCGCGAGCCAGCCATCGAACTCGAGGTAGTTCGACTTTCGCTGCGCCTCGATGCCGGCGTTGTCGTCGGTGAGGCAGATGACATCCACGTTGCGCCGTGCGGCCATCGCGCGTTTCGTCGTGCCGTCCATCTGCGAGTTGGCGATGAGGCGGAGCGTGGCCGTGCCCTTCGCGAGCTTGGCTGTGCCGGACTGCTGCCAGACGATGTTGTCCGTGCCGCCCCACCAGTAGCGCTCCATCGGCACGCGCTGATGACCGTTGAGCGCCCAAATCTTTGGTGCTTCCAGCCGCCCAAAGTCGCCGCGATAAACCGTCTTGCCGCCCTGCACGACCTCGACGGTGAACTCGACGGAGAAGTTGTGCGGCTGCTCGTAGCGCGCCATCACCTGAAACTCCCCCGCGCGCGGCACCTCGATGACTTGCGTCGCAACGGCCTGCTGCCCGGCCTCCAGTTGCTCCGGCGCACCGAGACAGCCCATGCGCGAGAGAAACGAGATGGCGAAGGTGGAGGCGTAGTAATTCTCGCGATACGGCACCACCTGCCACGGCCCCTTCTCTACCTTGAAGTCCTCCGCCTCAGCGATGAGTCGGATGGGCTTGGGTGCATCTTGAGCGGGCGCGAAGACGGCCGAGGCGAGGGCGGTGGCAGTGAGGAGGGCGGTGAATCTCATGTGATGCTGGTGGCTGTTCTCGTGACTGGTGCGCAGAACTGACGAACGCTGACGGCTCGCATTCTACAAAGTCCAATCACCGGAAAGTCGCCAGACATTGAAGTCCCGCCTGCTTCGTTCGTCACTCGTTGGCACCTTTGCAAATCCAAATGAACAAGCTCCTTCCACTCCTCCTCGCCCTCGCCCTGCCCTTCGCCTCCCCTGCCCTGCTCGCTCCGACCGCTGGCACCAGCGGCCGCGATGACTTGCTCCTCGCCGAGGCCAGCGGGGCGAAGGCGGTCGTGGTCGTTTCTCCGACGGCGGGCAAATGGGAGAAGCAGGCCGCCGCTGACCTTGTAAAATACATCGAGCTGATGACCGGCGCGAAGCCGGCGCTCGCGGAGACCGCCGAGGCCGGCGCGGCGGCGCTGAAGGGCACGACGCCGACGCTCATCGTCGGTGAGGAGGCGCTCAAGGCCGACCCATCGCTCAAAGCCGCGCTGGCCAAAGCCGCCAAGCCCAACCCCACGCTGCGCGCGGACGCCTTCGTCGTGCGGCGCAAGGGCAACCGCGTCCTCCTCGCGGGCAATCACGACGAGTCGCATTACTACGCCGTCGCGCACCTGCTGCACTTGTGGGGCTGCCGCTGGTATTTGCCCACGGACTTCGGTGAGTGCATTCCGCAGCACGCGGCGCTCAAGGTGGGTGCGTTGGACTTTGCCTATGGGTCTCCCTTCGAGGTCCGCCACTACTGGCTCTCGTGGAACGCAAGCGCACTCGGACAGGAGGAATTTCAGCGCCGCAACTTCGGCAACAGCATCAACGTGCCCAACGGCCACGCCCTCGCGCATTACACGAAGGACCTCATCCCCAAGGGCAAGTCCATGTTCAACGTCCCCATCGCGGACGACTCCACGGCGGAGCACGTCGCCAGGCAGGTGTCGGCGAAGTTCGCGAAGGGCGAGCAGTTCTCCCTCGGCTTGGAGGACGGCTTGTATGAGTCCGACTCGCCCAAGGACAAGGAGCTGAAGTCCGGCTACGTGGACAAGTATTTCCTCACGCCCTCGATGACCGACGCGTTCATGACGTTCTACAACAACGTCGCGCGGCGCTTGCAGGCGGAACACCCGGCCAGCACCGCGAAGATTGGCTTCCTCGCCTACGCGAACATCACCCTCCCGCCCCAGCGCAACATCATCGCCGAGAAGCCGCTCGTGGCGTATCTCGCGCCCATTGACATTGACCCCATCCACGGCATGGACGACCCCAAGTCGCCGCCGCGCCAGGAGTATCGCCAGATGATGTATCGCTGGGCGCAAGTCATGCAGGGCCGCGTGGTCATCTACGACTACGACCAAGGGATGCTCGTCTGGCGTGACCTCCCGAACCCGGCCATCGCCTCCATCCGGCAGGACATCAAACACTATCGCAAGGCCGGCATCCTCGGCGTCGCCACCGAGAGCCGCGGCGCGATGGCCACGACGTTCCTGAACCTCCATGTGCGCCTGCAACTCTGCTGGAACCCGGACGCCGACGTGGACAAGCTGCTCGCCGAGTTCTACCCGAAGTTTTACGGCCCCGCCGCCGCGCCGATGGCGGCTTACTGGACGGCGATTAACCAAGCTTGGGAGAACAGCATCGTGACGGAGCACGAGCACTTCGTCGCACCCGCCATCTACACGCCGGCGCTGGTGAAGGAGCTGTCGCAGCACCTGCTCGCGGCGGAGGCCATCATGAAGAACGTCTCGCGTCGGCTCGGCGAGCTACCCCGCGACTGGCCGAAGTTCGAGGAGCGGATGAAGTTCACGCGCCTCAGTTTCGACCTCATCCAAAGCTACATGGCGATGGTCACGGCGGCCGCGACGGAGACGGACTTCAAAGCCGCCGCCGCCGCTGGCGACCGCGCGTTGGCCACGCGCTTGGTGCTGGCGAACTTGAACCCGACCTTCACCACGCGCGTGGCCGGGGTCGCCGCTGAGAGCGACAAGAGCGGCCCCGCGTGGTTCCCCGGCGAGGTGAAGCAATACCACGACCTGCTCGCGCTCACCGCCGGCCCCAAGGGGAAACTCATCGCCAAGACGCCGCTCGAATGGGCCTTCCGCCGCGACCCGAATGACACCGGCCTATCGAGCGGCTGGGCGTATCGCGAGCCGGACTTGAGCTGGTGGAAGAGCCAGAAGGACAAGGCTGGCACAGCCGTCCACCAGAACAACCCTGGCCACTGGGAAATGCTCCGCACCGACGTTTACGCGCAGGCGCAAGGCGTCATCACGCCCGACTTCCACAGTTACACCGGCCACGCGTGGTATCGCACCGAACTGGACCTCAAAGCCGCCGACACACAAGGCAAGGTGCGGCTGATGTTCCCCGGCCTCTTCAACGAATGCTGGCTCTACGTGAACGGCTCGCTCGTCGCGCACCGCGAGCAGCGCGCGATGTGGTGGTATAACGACTACAAGTTCGAGTGGGACGTGGACGTGAGCAGGCACCTCAAGCCCGGCAAGAACTCCATCACGCTGCGGCTCCACAACCCGCACCACTTCGGCGGCATCTTCCGTCGCCCGTTCGTGTATCGGCCGGCCACTCCATAGTCTCGGTCTGGACTGATCGGTTCGCCGAGAGCGATCAAGCCATCACGGCTTCGCCTTCGCCGCCTTCTCGATCTCCGTCACGAGCGCGTCCGCCTTCCAGTCATTGCCGATGAGGATTTTCTGCACCTTGCCGGTCGCATCAATCACCACGGTGCGCAGGTTGTGGTTGAACGAGACGGTTCCCGGATCACGTGCGAAAGCGAGGCCGAAGCGTTCCGTGAGGTCATCAATGTCAATCAGCTTCCCGGTGGCGAAGCTCCACTTGGCCATGTCCGCATCGTGCTGCGCCTTCACCGTGTTCGCATAGTTCTGCAAGACCAGCGGCGTGTCGTGATCCACATCGAAGGTGACGGAGAGCAGATGGTAGTTGGCCGGCGCGTTGGGCATTTCCTTGATCAGCTTGGAGGCTTGAGCAAAGCGCAGGCTCATGCGCGGGCAGAAGTCCGGCAGCGGGCAGCGCGTGAAAATGAAGGTGATGGCCAGCGCCTGCCCCTTGAACTGCGCCGTGTTGAACGCCTCGCCCCGGTGGTTTGTGAGCGGGTAGCCTGGCAGCGCGTCGCCCTCCTTGAGCAGGTCCACCTCGCGCACAGGGCGGAAATTCTTGCGCGCCGGGTCGGCGACCGGCACGGCCTTGCCCGTCTTCGTCACCTGGTCAATCCAGCTCTCGAACTCCGCGACGTTCAGGCGGAAGTGGATTTGATCGTGCGCGCCAAGGCTGGCGAGCTGGTTGCTGTCCTTCACCTTGAACGGCATGGTCATCTTCGCCATGTAGGTCGGAATCTCCTCGTGGTCTATCACGACAGTCTTGCCGTCGCCTCTGAGTTCCTTCACCACGCCGCGGACGAAGAAGGTTTGGACGTTGGTGTTCAGCGGAGGCGGAGGTGGAGTCGGTGGAAGGGGCGCGGACGGCGGGATGGTCACGCTCACCGAGGTCCGCGCGCCAAGCAAACCCAGCACCAGCGCGACCAGCAGCGCGCCCAGTGCCATGCCTATGACCATCGAAGAAAGTTTCATCGCCAGGAAATGTGTTCCGGCGCGTGGGCTTTGACAAGGCAGCGCAGCGAGCGGAGCGCCGGCTGCTAAGTCGGCTTTGACCCTCTCATTAGCACCCGGCTTCAGCCGGGTGTTTGCGTCGGTGGCGCTGCGGAAACCGTTTCAACGGTTTCTGCCCGCTGTCAAAAGCCGTTGAAACGGCTTCCCTTTCGTGTCGCCCAACCCACCCGGCTGAAGCCGGGTGCTAATGAAAGACCGAATGTTGTCCTGACACGAACTATACCACCACCGCACCGCTCACTTGAAGAACAGCAGCTTGCACCCCACCAGCACGAGGAAAGCTCCGAACATCTTCTTCAAGTCATCCGCGTGAATCTTCGTCGTCAGCCACGCTCCGAGATAGCCACCCGCCAGCGCCGTCGGCACCAGCGCCGCCACCACGTCCCACTTCACGTTTCCCTGCGTGTGATGCTTCCACGAACCGACCAGCGCCGTGGGCACGATAACCGCCAGCGACGTGCCGATCGCGGACTTGATGTCGCCGACCTGTGTCCCAAGCAACAGCAACATGGCTGGGACCATCACGACGCCGCCTCCCACGCCGAACAAGCCGCTCGTGATTCCGCCGACAATCCCCACCAGACCCGCCAGAAGATAGTTCATGCGCACTTGATGCCCGCTGGCGCAGGGCCGGGCAAGACTTCAAGCGCCATCCACTCGGAGCGCCGACCTCCAACCCGGCGAAAGAATCGTCCGCTTGAACCGCTCGCCCGCGACGCACGTCAGTCCTCGACACATGAACCGCCGCGCGTTCCTCCAGTCGGGTGCCGTCCTCGCCGCCACCGCCACGTCCGCCCTGCCGCAAGCCGCCACCAGCGAGCGAGCCGAGTTCATCGCCGCCATCGAGAAGGTCACGCTGCGTCGGGGTCGCGATGGCAGCGGGCCGACTTGGTTTCACCCGCGCTGCTGCGTCGTGCCGGGCGCGGGCAGGCCGATCGTGCTGATGACGCTCCAGACTATCGCCGGCTCGGACTACTTCGGCCCGGTCCACTGGATGACCACGCGCGACCTCGGCAAGACGTGGACTGACCCGCAGCCTGTTCCACCGCTCGGTCGCGTGAAGCAAGGCAACGGCCCCGCCGAGGAAGGCGTCTGCGACGTCGTGCCCGAGTGGCATCCGCAGACGAACTCTGTGCTCGCGCTCGGACACAACGTCTTTTACTCCGGCCCGAAATTCTCCGCCGACCAGCCGCCGCGCTGGCCCATCTACGCCGTTTGGCGAGATGGCAAGTGGGGGAGGCGCCGCAAGCTGGAGTGGGCTGACCCGCGTGGCGCATACATCTACTCGAACAACTGCGGCCAACGCGTCGTGCTGCCCAACGGCGACATCCAGATGTCCTTCACCTTCGGCGCGAACAAGGGCGAGGCACGTGCAGTGGCTGGCTTGATTTGCGGATTCGATGGCGATACGCTCACGGTGAAACAAGTCGGCGAGCCCATCTTCAACCCGAAAGGGCGAGGCCTGCTGGAGCCGTCGGTCACGCAGTTTCAAGGCCGCCTCTTCCTTACCATCCGCGCGGAGGACAATCGCGGCTACGTCTGCGTCGGCGACGACGGCCTCACGTGGACACCGAAGCAGGCGTGGGCGTGGGACGACGGCACGCCGCTGGACCTGTCCTCCACGCAGCAGCACTGGCTCACGCACTCGGACGCGCTCTTCCTGGTTTACACGCGCAAGGACGCAAGCAACCTGAACGTTCCCCGCTGGCGTGCGCCGCTGTGGGTCGCGCAAGTGGACCCGCGCACGCTGCGCCTGCGTCGCGACACGGAGCGCGTCGTGCTGCCACTGGTCGGCGACGGCATGAACAAGCCCGACGACGTGGCCTACAGCGGCAACTTCCACCCCGTCAACGTCAGCCCGGAAGAATCCTGGGTGACCGACGGCGAGATGCTCCCCAAGCGCGGCTACAAAGGCGACCTCCTACTCGCGCGCATCCGCTGGCACCGGCCCAACCGGCTGGTGACGGGTTGAAAGCAGCTTGACATTCCAATGTCGAGTTCGGAGCGGCGTCATCACACTTCGTCTCGACATTGGAATGTCGAGCTACACGCGGATTTCCTTCGACCCAAATCGCGGCGAGTGCGTTAAATCTGTCAGATGCACTCAGCCCCTTCGCTGCCCGCCTTGTCTGTCCGCGCATTGCTTTGCCTGTTCCTCCCGCTCGCGGTCGCAGCCCAGCAGCCGCGAGGCTCGGAGCGGCGCGACTCGATTCGCGTCGAGCGCACTAGCTCGAAGTATGCGACCGCTGGCGAAGCCAAGCCCGGCGCTTTCGTCACGGGGCAGGACGCGGACCTCGTGCTGGGCGCAAAGGGCTTCAACAACTCCGGCGGCCCGCTGCTGCTGAACCATCCTTCCGGCCTCGCCACGGATGGCAAGGCGCTGCTGGTCGCCGACCGCTGGAACAATCGCGTGCTCATCTGGAAGTCCGCACCCGTCGGCAACACTCCACCGGACCTCGTGCTCGGTCAGCCGGACTTCGCGCAGAACAACTCCGGCGCAGGGCGGCATCAGTTGAACTGGCCGGGCAACGTCGCCATCGCGCCCGATGGCCGCCGCATCTCTGTGGCCGACACGGAGAATGACCGCGTGCTGATTTGGAATTCTTTCCCGACGAAGAACGGGCAGGCGGCGGACCTTGTCATCGAACTCAGCGCAGTCTCTGACGGCGGCGGAGCCACCCGCGCCGGTAGCAGCCGACGTGCGGAGGCTCAAACTGATTTTTCTCCGGGGAATCAGCGCCTCCTCACGTCGACTGCTACTCGTCGATTTGGAGGCACGCGCCTCGGCTGGCCGTGGGGCGTTTGGACGGACGGCACGAATCTCGCCGTCGTCGCCACGCGCGGCGCGGCGGTGTTGGTTTGGAACACCTTCCCCGCGCGCGACCAGCAGCCGCCCGATTTTATCCTCCGTCCCGAGGGCGCGGGCACGCCGCGCAATGTCACCAGTGACGGCAAGTCGTTCTTCGCTGTCAGCGACCACAACTACGGCGAGCGCTCCCGGCCCGCGACGATGGTTTGGAATTCCTTTCCCACTTCCGCGACGCAGCAGCCGGACTGGCGCTGGGGCGAGTGGCTCAAGGGTTCGTTCACGGCGGATGGCAAGCTCGTCGCCGGCGGTATCCAGTCTGTCTATCTGTGGAGCAAGGTTCCGCGCGACGCCAACAGCGACGCCGACGTGGTGCTGCGTCCGGCTTCGTATCGCAACGGCGACGGGCCGGATGCCGTCATCGCAAACGGACGCCTCTACGTCTGCACTTACAACGGCAACCACATCCTCGGCTGGAACGCGCTGCCCACGCGCGACAACCAGCCGCCCGACTTCGCCCTCGGCAGCGAGCGCACCGACGAGGACACTTGGGCTGAGAACTACTTCATCCAAAACCCCGCCGTTGCCACTGACGGCAAGAGCCTGTTCGTCTCGTCGGACTTTGACCGAAAGTTATACGTTTGGCGCAGCCTGCCGGACACCAGCGCGGCGAAGCCCGACCTCGTTTATCATCTGCCCGACGGTGCGTGGGACAACGCCGCGAGCAGCACGACGCTCGCACTCGCAGGCCGCAACACGGTCTTCATCTGGAAGAAGCTTCCGCTCGACGGCGAGTTGCCCGATGTGACGTTGCGCGGACGCATTGGCAGCGTCGAGTTGCGCGAACTGACCGGCGTGGCGGTGGACACGCGGCACTTCTACCTCGCGGACCGGCAGGCGAACCGCATCTACGTGTGGGACGGCATCCCCGGCGCGGACAGCGAGCCCAAGCTGACGCTCGAAGTGTCGAACCCCGGCCGGCTGAACAGCGACGGGAACTACCTGTGCGCCGCGCCGTTCGAGGGGCAGGAAGTCCGCGTGTGGCCGGTGAAGGAACTCGGCACGGACAACCGCGCGTATCGCATCGGCGGGGCGGGCGTGTTCAACCTGCCCGGCGATGCGCTCGCGGCGAACGGCCAGTTCTTCGTCGCTGACCGCAGCAACCATCGCGTGCAAGTGTGGGACCGCGTGGAGGACGCGCTGGCGGGCCGACCGGCCGATGCGTCGCTCGGTGCGACCGACGAGCAAGACCGCAAGGCTGGCCTCAGTCGCAACAAAATGTTCATGCCCGGCTCGGTGGCGTCTGGCGGCGGCTACTTGTGGGTGGGCGAGTTCAAGTTCAGCACGCGCATCCTGCGCTTCAGCCGGCAGGCCAACGCGGCAGTGCAACGCACCACACGCGCGAATGCACAGCCGCAGTTCAATCCCAATCGCGCATCTCAAGGAGGCCAGGGTCCAAGTTGGCCGCGCGGCACTGGCCCCGGTCCGTGGGACCAGGACGTGATTGTGCAGCGTCACAGCACGGAACAGCCGGCGCAGCTTGCCACCTTCGGTCGCGCAGGCGTGCCAACGCTTGCGCGGATGCAGGATGGCCGGCTCATCGCGGCGTTCCAGAATTTTCCAGCGGACGACGACCGCAACTTCGACCTCGTGGCCGTGTGTTTCTCCAGCGACGAAGGCCGGACGTGGACCAAGCCGCAGTCCACAATTGTGGAAGGCTTGGATGCGGGCTTGGCGCGGCCGTTCGACCCGACGCTCGTGCCGCTGCCGGACGGCCGCGTGCGGATGTATTTCACATCGAGCCGCAGCCCGGATTTCCGCCGTGGCACGCCGGCGATTTACTCAGCGGTCTCGAAGGACGGGATTCGCTACGACGTGGAACCGGGTGTGCGCTTCGCGCTGGAGGGGCGCGTGGTGATTGATTGCGCCGCTGCGCTGCACAACGGCGTGTTCCATCTCATCGTGCCCGACAACGGGTCGGCGGAGGAAATGGCCGCGGACCAGCAACGGCGCGCGCCGCCCCGCGGAGGCACGGGCTATCATCTGGTGAGCAAGGACGGTCTGAAGTTCGAGCGGGTCGCGGATGTGACCATGCCGACGCAGGGCCGCTGGCTCGGCAACATGCAGAGCGACGGCGGGCGGCTCGTGTTCTTCGGCACGGGGCAGGGACCGTGGCCGGTGACGAGCGCGGATGGCGCGACTTGGACAACGGGCGCGGGCGCGACGCGCTTTCCCGGAGCCGACCCCGGCGCGGTGAAGCTCAAGGACGGCAGTTGGCTGCTCGCCGCCACTGGGCCGCCGCGACCGGGCACGCCGAGCGCGCAGCGCTTCTCGCAACCGCTGCCGAACCAGAAAGGCCAAGGCCCGGGCCGGCAATCTTTCCGGCCGCCCACACTACCGGATGGCTTGACCGACTGGGGCGCGATGTGGAGCCGCGGACAGGCGGTCGGCCGAGGCCCGGTGCGATTTACCTACTCGCCGATGCGACATGCGGACATCGCGAGCGTCGTGCCCTACGGCTTGATGGTGGGTGGCCACGTTTGCCCGATTGACCACGGCTATTTTTATCCGAAGGCGGTCCCGCCGAGCGGCGCACACTTCGACGTGCTGGCACCAGCGGACGGGTTCATCGTCATCGTTGGCCATCGCACACAGATGGCCGGCTCGACCGAGCGCACGCGCGAATACGGCGACTACGCGCTGACCATCGAGCACTCCGGCACGTTTTACACTCAATACGACCTGCTCACGCAACTGGACAAGTCAGTGCTTGAGCGCCTCGACGGAGTGGTGCGCGAGCGATTCGCGCAGAAGCGAATGGGACCACCCACGCAGACTCGCATCGCGGTGAAGGCGGGCCAAGTCCTCGGGAAGGTCGGCGGTCGCTCGCTGGACTTCGGCGTGGTGAATACCGAGACGCGCCTGCCCGGCTTCCTCACCCCGTCGCTCTATGGGCATTACTCATGGCGCGTCCACATCGTGGACCCGTTCGACTACTTCGATGAGCCGCTGCGCTCGCAACTCCTCGCGCTGAACGCCCGCAAGGTGAAGCCGTTCTTCGGCAAGATTGATTACGACGTGGATGGCAGGCTCGTCGGCAACTGGTTCCGCGAAGACACCGGCGGATACGCGGGTGACCGTTCGGACCCGCATGGATATTGGAAGGGTCACCTCGCGTTCGCACCGCACCACATTGACCCCAGCAGAATCATCGTGAGCCTCGGCGACTTCGGCGGCAAGACCGCGCAGTTCTGGGTGAAAGGCAACGCGCCTGACCCCGCGAAGATTGGCGAGGCGGACGGGGTGGTGAAGTTCGAGTTGATTTGGGGCCAGCTCGGCAGCAGCGGCCAGCCGCAGGTCCGCCAAGACGCGGACACCGTGCAGGGCGTCGTGCTCGCGCAGGTGTTGCCGAACCGGAAGTTGAGATTCGAGGTGTTCCCCGGCCAGTCAGGGTCGCAGGTGAAGGGCTTCACGAAGAGGACTCAGATTTATGAGCGATAGAACCTCTGCGGCTGCCAGACTCCTTGCGATGTTGTTGGCCGCTGGCTATGCGGGCACCGCTTCCGCACAGACCAAGCCTGCCACCACCGCCGAGGCCTTGAACCGGATGTGAAGCCGGGGACAAGCTGCTGGCACCGGCCCGGTGCGGCTCGCGAACTTTCCCGTGCGCGTGGCGGACATCAGCCACATCAACCCGATGGGCATGATGGCCAGCGGCCACACGACACCCACCGACCATCTCTATCTCGTCGCGAATGGCGCGAAGGAACAACTCCACGACGTGCTCGCCGTGGCGGACGGGTTCATCGTCTCACTGCAATGGCGGCCCAACCCGCCCGGCGGACAGGCGCAGTTTGACCCCACGGTGTTGGACCGCGCGGTGGATTTGAAGCTCACGCTGGAGCACTCGGCGACGTGCTGGAGCTATTACGACCACGTCACCGAGTTGGAGGCGTCGCTGTTGAAGGAAGTCGGTGAACCGCTGCGGCCTGGCCCACCGTTCAACGTGCGCATCCCGGTGAAGGCTGGGCAGGTCATCGGTCACGTGCAGCGGATGTTCGACTTCGCCCTCGTGGACTCGACCGTGACGCGCACGGGCTTCGCGCGGCTGGAGCAGTTCCTCCATCGCGACCCGTGGAAGCCGCACACGGTGGATCCGTTCGACTACGTGGACGAGCCGCTGCGCGGCAAGCTGCTCGCGCTGAACCCGCGCAAGTCGAAGCCGCTCGGCGGGCAGATCGGCTACGACGTGGCCGGGCGGCTCGTGGGCAACTGGTATCGGCAGGACAGCGGCGGCTACGCGGGCTTGAACCCCCGTCTCGACTACTGGGATGGGCACGTTGCGTTCGTGTATCACCACGTCGAGCCGGCAAACCTCGTCGTGTCGCTCGGCAGCTACGGTGGCAGGCCGCGCCAGTTCTGGGTAAAAGACAACGCGCCGGACCCGGCGAAGGTCAGCGCGGCGGACGGCCTCGTGAAATACGAGCTGCTCTACGGACAGCTCGGCAGCTCCGGCCAACGGCAGGTGCGCCATGACGCCGACGTGGTGCAGGGCGTCGTGCTCGCGCAAGTGCTGGCCGATGGAAGGCTGCGGCTGGAGATCATCCCGGGCCGCGCGGGCGCGGAGGTGAAGGGCTTCTCCGAGGCGGCGCGCATTTACGATCGGTGAGCAGCTTAAGACTTTCCTCCCGTCACCGGTCATGGTAGGATGGAATACGTGAGTCAAATTCAAGCCCCTCCACCATCCCTCGGTCCGCCCCGGCACAGTGTCCTCATCGTGGACGATGACTCAGCGACGGTCGAGTTGCTGGCCGAGATTCTGGAGGCCGAGGGCTTTGAGGTTTGGAAGGCCTTCACCGCACAGGAAGCCCGTGGCGTGCTCGCCAAGCGGCAGCCGGAACTGCTGGTGCTGGATGTGAAGCTGCCTGATGAGGATGGGCGGGACCTGTGCCACTGGCTGAAGTCCGAGGAGCGCCTGAAGCAATCGTTCGTGATTCTGATTTCCGGCATGGAGATCGACGTCCAGAGCCGCGTCTCCGGCCTGAACCTGGGCGCGGACGATTACCTCACCAAGCCCATCCAGCCGCAGGAACTCATCGCCCGGCTCCGCTCGTTTCTGCGCATCCGCGAGGTCTCTGAGGCACTGCGCAAATCCAATGAATTGCTCGAGGAGCGCGTGCTCGCACGCACCGAGGATCTGCGTCTGGCAAACGGCGAACTGCTTCAGGCCGCCCAGGAGTTGCGCACGCTCAACAATCGCCTGCTCGAAACCCAGGAGCGCGAACGCCGCCGCCTTGCACACGAACTGCACGACGAGGCCGGTCAGGCGCTGACTGTGCTCAAGTTTTCATTCGATAGCATCGAGGAGGTCGCGCAGGCGAAGGTGCCCGAGACGGTCGCAGACGGGCGGGCCGCCCTCACGCGACTGACGCAGCTCATCCGAAACCTTTGGCAGGAACTGCGCCCGGCCATGCTGGAGGACTTCGGCCTCGTGCCAGCGCTGGCCTGGTATTTCGACTCCTTCACTCCCAGCACACGCATCCGCGTGGACTTCCAGCACGAGGGCGCGGATGGTCGGAGATTTGACCGTGCGCTGGAAATGGCTGTGTATCGGACTGTCCAGGAATGCCTGACGAACGTCGCCCGCCACGCGGGCGTGCAGGAAGTCCGCGTGCTGCTCCGGGCCGGTCCTGACTCGCTGCAAGTGCAGGTCAGCGACGAAGGCCGCGGCTTCGACACAAGCGGCAGCCTGAGCCGCAACGGCAGTTGCGGGCTGGTGGGGATGCAGGAGCGCGTGCGCCAGTTGCGCGGCACCTGCTCCTTCACCACCCGGCCCGGCGGGGGCTTCCGGGTGAACGCAGAGTTCCCGCTCGCTGAGGTCAAGCCCGTCGAACCTCCCGCCTTCACCACCATGGACCCCCGCATGTTGCGGCCCGCTGACTTGGCCAAAGCCAGCGGGACCCTCAAAGTATGAAGACCACCAGCATCCTCATCGTGGAGGACCACCCGCTCGTGCGACGCGGCATCCGGGGCTGCTCCAGTCGCAGTCGGACTTCCGCGTCATCGGCGAGGGGGCCAATGGCCTCGAAGCGCTCCACCTCATCGAGCAGACAACGCCCAATGTTGTGATCACGGACATCGTCATGCCGATGGTCGGCGGCCTCGACTTGCTGCGAGAACTCTCCCGCCAGACTCCGCGCCCGCTGCATCGTGCTCTCGCTCTTCGATGACCCGCGCTACGTCCAGAAAGCGACCGAGGCCGGGGCCGCCGCCTACGTGCTCAAGCAGTCCGCGCCCACCTTCCTCATCACTGCCATCCCCGACCCGCTGGCCGGCCGCTTCTTCTGCACGCCGCCAGTTTACGGACAGGCGCTGGCGGAGATTGAAAACCGTTTCCGCAACCAGCCATAAAACCGCCAGGACCTGCTGACCGACGACGAAGGGCTCGTCCTGAAGCTCCTCGGCTCCGGGAGCGCGCCTGAGGAAATCTCCCGCCGCATCGCGCACCAGGCGCTGCCGTTCCCGATGGTCTGCCAGAGCATCGTCCTCAAGCTCGGCCTCGCGAACCAGACCGACCTCCGCAGTTTCGCCGAGCAGTGGACCGCGAAGCAGAACTGACGCGAGCCGTCGTAGGAGACGACGTGAGGAGTCTCAAACTTGTTCCCGGCAGAGTGCTCCTCTTGCTCGCAATCCTGATCCTAATCCTGCTCCTCCGCGCTGCCCGGAAGAGAGCAGGATCAAGAGCAGGAGCAGTAGAGGGAAGGCCGCCGGTTGCGCAACTGTGTGGTGCCTTCGGCAAAATTGTGTCTGGCAGCACCCTGCCGCGTCGGGAATGATGCGGGTGACATTTGCGTCCGACACCTGAACCATGAGCCACCCCACCGTCCCTGTTGAAATCTCCGACCCGATCAACGAACGCATTCTCGCGATCTCCGAGGACCAGTTGCAGGGCTTCCAAACCGACCCGCTCGGAGCCATCGCCCGCCAGTCCAGCCTGCCGGTCGACACGGTCATCGAGCGCATCCGGGCGATGCTGCGCGCGGGCGTCATCCGCCGCGTGCGGCAGACCTTGCTCGCCACGAACCTCGCCCAAGGTGCGCTCGTCGCGTGGGAGGTGCCGCAGGAGCGCCTCGACGTCGCGTTCGACGACCTCTTCCAGAACGACCCCTTCTCCGGCCATGTCGTCACCCGCTCGACCGATGCCGCCACGCCCGGCTCGACTTACAAGCTCTGGACCACGCTGAAGATTCCCGCTGGCTACTCCATGCCGCGCCACTGCGAGTATCTCGCGCACCGCATCGGCGCGGGCCACTTCCGCCTCATGCCCGCGAAGAAGCTCTTCGCCCTCGGCGTCGGCCACACGCGGCGCAAAGGCATGGAACCCGGCAGCAAGTCCGAAGGCCCCGCCGAGGTCACGGACGTGGCGATGGTCACGCTCAACGACGCGGAGTGGCGCATCCTCGAAGCCGTGAAGCGCGAGTTCAAACCCGAGGAACTCATCCCCGACCTCTGGACCGCGCGCGCCGCCGAGGCGGGCGTGCCGCTCCCGACCTTCCTCGAAGTCGCCGCCGACTTTAACCGCCGCAAGATCATCGGGCGTTTCTCCACCTTCCTCGAACACGTCAAGACCCTCACCACCGGCGAGAAGGTCACGAAGTTCAACGCCCTCTTCCACTGGGCCGTGCCGGTCGGGCGCGAGATCGAGGCCGGTCGCGAAGTTGGCCGCCACCACATCATGACGCACGCCTACTGGCGCGAAGGCGGCCCGGAGTTCCGCAACGTGAACGTCATGGGCGTGGCGCACGGCACGGACAAGTCGCTCGTGCTCGCGCACAAGGCGGCGATTGATGCGCACCTGACCAGTCTGGGTATCACGGTCAGCTACACGAATGTCTTCTGGGGCGGCCGCAGCGAAATCAAGCCCAGCGAAATCTCCCCCAACGCCTACTGCGACTGGTGCCGCGCCAACGGACTGGACCCCGAGCGCATGAAACTCCAACCCGGCGAGCGGATGATTGCCGGATGAGCGGAGCAAGTGAGCAGGCGGGAAAGTGAGACAGCGGGAAAGCCAGCGGCACACGAACACGATTCTCACCCTCCCACGCTCCCACTTTGCCACCTGCCCCTCATGCCCGACCATCGCCTCCAACGCAGCCTGCGCGCGACCTTCCTCGGCATGGTGGTCAACACGGTGCTCGCCGTGGGCAAGATGACGGCGGGCTTTCTCGGCCACTCGCACGCGCTCGTGGCCGACGGCGTCGAGTCGCTTGCCGACTTGTTCAGCTCGCTGATCGTCTGGCGCGGGCTGGTCATCGCCGACGCACCGGCGGACGCGGACCATCCCTACGGCCACGGCAAGGCCGAGCCGCTCGCCTCCGCGATGGTCGCCACCATTCTCCTGCTCGCGGCGTTGTGGATCGCCGTCCACTCTGTGCGCGAAATCTTTCACCCGCATGGAACTCCAGCCCCGTGGACGCTCGTGGTGCTCATCGTGGTCGTGGTGGTGAAGGAAACCCTCTTCCGCCACGTGTTCAGCGAGGCGACCTCCATCGAGAGCACCGCCGTGAAGGGCGACGCCTGGCATCACCGCAGCGACGCCATCACGTCGCTCTTCGCCGGCATCGGCATCGCCGTCGCGCTCGTGGGCGGGCCGGGCTACGAGGCGGCGGACGACCTCGCGGCGTTGCTCGCGTCAGGTGTCATCGGTTGGAACGGCACGCGCCTTTTGCGCGAGGCCTTCGCTGAGTTGATGGACACTGCGCCGGACCTTGCCGTGGTCGCCGAGATCCGCGCCATCGCCGCCAGCGTCCCAGACGTGCGCGGTGTGGAGAAATGCTTCATCCGCAAGATGGGCTGGCAGCTCCACGTGGACATGCACGTGGAAGTGGACGGCAACCTCACCGTCGAGCGCGCGCACGCCATCGCCCATCAGGTGAAGGACCACCTTCGCGCCCAGCTCCCCAAAGTCCGCGACGTGCTCGTCCACATCGAGCCAGCGCGCCCGCGCTCCCTGTAGCGGCGGTCTGCGGCCATCGCCTTCAGCGAAGATACCTGTTTCCTCCACGCCGAATCCGTGGCAGAAAGCCTCACCAAACTCACATGAAACGACTCGAACACTGGACGCTCACGTTGCTCGGCTTCGCGCTGCTCACCCTCAAAGCCCACTCGCAGGACATGCCGCTCTCGATGCTGCTGATCGAGGGCGAGGACTGGAAGCTGGTATCCGAGGGACACGCTTTCACCGACGCGCCGTGCGCGGACGACAAGGGCAATTTCTACTTCAGCGACATGAGGAGCACGCCGCCGGCGATCTGGAAGGTCGCGCCAGATGGGACGAAGTCGAAGTTCCTCGAAGGCACCTCGTGCAGCGGCTTGAAGTGGGGGCCGGACGGGCGGCTCTACGCCTGCGTGGGCAAGGACAAGCAGCTGGTGGCGTTTGAGTTTCCGGGGGGCAAGAAGACCGTCGTGGCCGAGGACGTGCAACCGAATGACTTGGTAGTCACCCACAAGGGGCACGTTTACTTCACCGAGACCGGCAAGAAGCAAATCACGTTCGTGAACCCCAAGACCGGCGAGAAGCGCGCGGTGGACACGGGCATCACCGCGCCCAACGGCATCACGGTGTCACCAGACCAAGGGACGCTCGCGGTCTCGGACTCGGCGGGCGTGCATGTGTGGGCGATGCGCATCGAGCCGGACGGCAGCCTCGCGCACAAGGAGCCTTACATGACGCTGCGCACGGAAGTGGACACGAACGCGAAAAGTCCCGACGGCCGCTCGCCGGTTTACAAGACGCGCAGTTCCGGCGATGGCATGACGAGCGACCGGCAGGGCCGCTACTACGTGGCGAGCGCCGTGGGTGTGCAGGTGTTCGACCCGACCGGCCGCATGAGCGGCGTGCTGCCCAAGCCGTCGAGCAAGTTCATGACAAGCTGCGGCTTCGGCGGGCCGAACATGGATATGCTCTACGTGACCTGCGCGGACCAGGTGTTCGCCCGCAAGACGAAGGCGAATGGGAACCTCTTCTTCCTCCAGCCGCCGAAGGACCCGCCGCCGCCGGCGAAGAAGAAGTAGGTCCGGCCTGTCCGTCCCATGCCCGCCGCGAGCCAGCCCATCCTGCACCTCATCGCCGGCTGCAACGGTGCGGGAAAGACCACCTTCGCGCGCGAGTTCCTGCCGCGTGAGGCGCGCTGTCTGAACTTCCTCAACGCGCACCTCATAGCCCAAGGCATCTCCCCGCTCGACACCAAATCGGGAGGCATCCGCGCTGCCCGACTCTTGCTCGCCGAAGTGCGCGCGCTCATGCGGCGGCGGGAAACCTTCGCGCTGGAAAGCACGTTGAGCGGGCGCACCTACCTGCGGTTGCTGCGCGATGCGAAGCAGGCTGGCTACCGAATCCACCTGCATTATCTCTGGCTGCCGACGGTGGCCCTGGCCATCGCGCGCGTGCGTGAGCGCGTGAAGAAAGGTGGTCATCACGTGCCGGCGGCCGACATCCGGAGGCGCTTCCACCGCAGCCGGGCGCACTTCGTAGCCGCCTACGCGCGGATCGCCGACTTCTGGGCAGTGTGGGACAACCGCAGCCAGCCGCCGGTGCGGCTTGGCAATTCGGAGACTTGTTCCTCGTCCGACCTGCCAGCTATCCTACGTCACACATGAAGCAGCCCAGCGCACAATTCGAGAGAGAGTTTCTCGCACCTGCGGAGCGTGCCTTCCGCCGGGTCGCCAAGAAACTCCGCGCCGAGAACGCCCGCCTCGGTCTACCGCTAGTCGTCGGCGTCGGCGATCGCGTGGTCTATGTCCCCGTCACGCCAGCTCGCAAATTAGCCCAGAAGAAGTCCCGCCCTGCATCCGTCCCCAACGCATCCAAGCCATGAAATCCCTCCTCACTCCCCTGCTCTGCCTCGCCATGGCTGCGCCGCTCCTTGCCGCGGACAAGAAGGCCCCCTCGCCCGATGACCAATACAAAAAGCTCACGCCTGACTCCGAGGAGCAGCCCGGCGTGCCCAAGGGCGTCATCACCGAGCACGAGTGGAACGACAGCAAGGTCTTCCCCGGCACGGTGCGGAAGTATTCCATTTACGTCCCGAAGCAATACGACGGCAAGACGCCCGCCGCCGTCTTCGTCTGCCAGGATGGGATGCTCTACAAGGCCTCGACCGTCTTCGACAATCTCATCCACAAAAAGGAAATGCCCGTGACCATCGGCATCTTCATCCGGCCCGGCACCAAGCCGCTCAAGCCCGGCGAGGTCGCGCCGAAGCGTCCCGATGGCCGACCCGCGCCCGCCTCGAACCGCAGCTTCGAATACGACAGCTTGGGTGACCAATACTCGCGCTTCCTGCTGGAGGAGATTCTCCCCGAAGTCGCCAAGAAATTTAACCTCACCAAAGACCCCGAGCAGCGCTGCATCGCCGGCAGCAGCAGCGGCGGCATCTGCGCGTGGACGGTGTGCTGGGAACGGCCCAACGAGTTCCGCAAGTGCTTCACCACCGTGGGCAGCTTCACGAACATCCGCGGCGGCAACGCCTATCCCGGGCTGGTCCGCGCTGCGGCGAAGAAGCCCATCCGCATCTTTCAGCAAGGCGGCGCGAACGACATCGTGAACGCGGCGGGCTCGTGGCCGGAGGCGAACAAGGCGATGGCCGCCGCGCTCAAGGAGAAGGGCTATGACCACAAATTCGTCTTCGGCGAGGGCGTCCACAGCGGCAACCACGGCACGCAGCTCTTCCCCGACGCGATGCGCTGGATGTGGCGCGACTCGAAAAAATGAGCGGCCTGCGCCTCAGCTCTACAATCCTGTTCGCTTGGCTTCTGGCCGGGCTGAACTGCGCTCTCCCCGCTGCCGAGCCGCGCCCGAATGTCATCATCATCCTCGCCGACGACTTGGGTTACGGCGACCTCGGCTGCTCCGGCCACCCGAAATTCAAGACGCCGCAACTCGACCGCATGGCCGCCGAGGGCGCGCGCCTGACGCAGTTCAACACACCTGCGCCATTCTGCGCGCCGACGCGCGCCTCGCTGCTGACCGGCCGCTACCCGTTCCGCTGCGGCATGACGGCGAACCCCGCGCCAGACGGCGGCCCTGTGGCAGACACCGTCGCGCTGCCCGCGTCGGAAATCACCCTCGCGCAGCTCTTCAAGCAGGCCGGCTACGCCACTGGCATGGTCGGCAAGTGGCACCTCGGCCACAAACGCCCCGAGCAGATGCCCACCGGACGCGGCTTCGACGAGTATCTCGGCATCCTTTACAGCAACGACATGAGGCCCGTGCAGCTCATGAACGGCACGAATGTCACAGAGTATCCGCTCGTGCAGGCCACGCTCACGCGCCGTTACACCGAGCGCGCCGTGAACTTCATCGAACGAAACAAGGCGAAGCCCTTCTTCCTCTACTTCCCGCAGGTCATGCCGCACAAGCCGCTCGCCACGACCGAGAAGTTTTACCAGCAGTCCGGCGCGGGACTCTACGGTGACGTGCTCGCCGACCTCGACGCGAGCGTCGGCGAAGTGCTGGCGAAGGTGAAGGCGCTCGGTCTCGATGAGCGCACACTCGTGCTGTTCACGAGCGACAATGGCCCGTGGTTCGGCGGCAGCACGAGCGGCCTGCGCGGGATGAAGGGCAGCTCCTACGAAGGCGGCTACCGCGTGCCCTGCCTTGCGCGCTGGCCGGGCAGAATCCCTGCCGGCCACGTCAGTCATGCGCCCGCCGTGATGATGGACCTCTTCGCCACCGCGCTGAAGGCCGCGAACATCGCGGCGCCCGCCGACCGTGTCATTGACGGTCGCGACATCCTGCCACTCTTCACCTCCGCCGCGCCCAGCCCGCACGCAGCCATCTTTGGTCACCAAGGTCCGCTCCTCGCCACCGTCCGCGACGCCCGATGGAAGCTGCACGTTCAGCCGCCGCGCGACCCGTTTCTAAACCTCAGCAAGTCCGGCCAGCGTTGGACCGACCCGCGCGGCCCCGATGGCGTGACCATCCTCGCACCCTACGAACAGTATCAACCCACTGACCACCCTGGCTTGCGCACCGGCGACGCCCCGCAGCCCTTGCAGCTCTTCGACCTCCAGTCCGACCCCGGCGAGCAGAAGGACGTGGCCGCAAAGCACCCCGAGATCGTCACCCGCCTCAAGGCGCTCTACAACGAGGCCAATCGCCTCGTCCCCGCCCCAGCGGAGCCAGCGCCGAAGGCCAAGGCGGCGAAGTGACGCCACGTTTGGTTCCAACCCCGAAACGTCGAGTGCGGTATCCGCATCTGCACGACTCGTTCTGGAAATCGAAATGTCGAGCTACAGGCCGGTTCCTGGCAAAAACCGTGTCGCCCATGTCCCCGCTTGCAAAGCGACGGAAACTGGCTACGCTCCTTCCTAGCCCGCGACACCACCGCGTATGAAATATTGTCACCAACCTCTCCGCCCAGCCCGGTCGTTTGGCTTCACACTCATCGAACTTCTCGTCGTCATCGCCATCATCGCGATTCTGGCCGGGATGCTCTTGCCGGCCTTGGGCAAGGCCAAGAGCAAGGCCTTGGGCACCAAGTGCCTTTCCAACAACAAGCAACTGCAACTGGCATGGGCACTCTACTCGGGGGATCAGGATGACCGGCTCGTGCTTAACGACAACGCGGGAGGAGGTCTCGCCAACGCCAATCGATCTTGGGCGAACGGCTGGATGCAGCAGCCAGGTGGAGCCCACCAGGCTGCCTGCCCGAATTGCGACATCGACCCTGCCTATTTCATGACTGGGCTTTTGGGCCGCTACGCGGGGAACGCAGGCATCTTCCAGTGCCCATCAGACAAAACGCCTTATCCCGGCAGTGGTAGGACTGTGCCCTATGTTCGCAGCGTCACGATGAACATCTTCATGAACCGGACGGCCGGGGCGGTGAATTCCCCCGGGTATACCGTGTTCAGGCGGGAGTCGAACATCGGAAAGCCGTCGGACAACTTCGTGTTCATCCACGAATCTCCACAAACCATCGAAGATTGCATTTTCCGCCTCGACTTGGGGACTGCGGGAACGGGCGCTCCCAACCCCAGTTGGAGGGCTTCATTTAACACTTTTGAGAATCCCCCTGCCGCGCTCCATGGTGGCTCGACCACCATCGGTTTCGCAGACGGCCGCGCCGAGTCTCACAAGTGGAATCAGTTGGGGATTTGGAATGGCGTGACTGTCGTCGCCAACAATACCGCAGACGTCGATTGGCTAAAGAGCAAGGCTTCCCCGTAAGCAAATCAGCTCCATGAAATTCCCAAATTTTACGCGGCAGCCCGGCTTCACCCTCATCGAGCTCCTCGTCGTCATCGCCATCATCGCGATCCTGGCGGGGATGCTGCTGCCGGCGCTGTCGAAGGCGAAGGCCAAGGCGCTCGGAACGAAGTGCCTCTCCAACAACAAACAACTCCAACTGGCATGGTCGTTATACGCCGGTGACATGGATGACCGGATCAGCCGAAACGGCGGGGCAACCGCTTTGAGCAACAGCAATAATACCTGGAGCGCCGAAGGCTTGCGTCCAGCAGGCACCGGATACAACACCGGCAACGAAACCAACACCGCCCTCTTCATGCACTGCCAGCTCGGCAAATACGCAATGAACGCGGGAGTGTTCCGCTGTCCCTCTGACACTTACCGGTATCCCGGAGCGGTAGGCACCTTCGTCCGGAGCGTCTCCATGAACAATTGGATGAACGGCGGTGCTCGTCCCAGTGCGGCGGCCACGCCGGGCCGGATCGTTTACACGCGATTGAGTCAGATGGGCAAGCCGACCGACCTCTACGTCTTCATGCATGAGGACATCAACTCGATCGACGATGGCTACTTCGCGGTGGACTTGGCTCCGGTAAATGACAACAGCTGGAACAACAGCAACCGGCCGGCCGCGATGCACAACGGCAGCACCGCTTTCGGCTACGCGGACGGCCACGTGGAGCTGCACCGCTGGACCACCCTGCAGATGTCCACCGCCAACGTGACCGGCGTCGACCGCCCGAACGGGGCGGCCGATGCCACCTGGCTGAAGCTGCGGACTTCTGAAGGGCCGTAGTCATTCTGCTTCAAACGGCGGCGCGCGGCCTCTAAGCTGCGCGCCGTTTTGCTTTCATGCCCAGCGTTTTCCTCAAGACCTACGGTTGCCAGATGAACGAGCGCGACAGCGAGGCCGTCGCCGCCCAGCTCGTCGCCAAAGGCTATGCCCTCGCCCCCTCCGAGGCCGCCGCCGATGTCGTGCTGCTCAACACGTGCAGCGTGCGCGACAACGCGGAGCAGAAGGCCGTGGACAAGATGACCAATCTCGCCGGGCAGTTTCGCAAGCAGCGGCCCGGCGTATTGCTCGGCTTCCTCGGCTGCATGGCCCAAAGCCGGGGCAGGGAGTTGATTGACCAGTTACCCGACGTGGACCTCGTGGTCGGCACGCAGAAGTTTCACCGCGTGGCCGACTACGTGGATGACCTGCTCGCTGGCCGCCGGGACAAGATCGTGGACACCGAAGAGGAGCGCGGCAGCGAGGCGACCATCAAGGAGCACCTGCTCAACGGCGCGTCGAAGGGGAGAGCCGCAACCGCCTTTGTGAGCATCATGCAGGGCTGCAACCAATACTGCACATTCTGCATCGTGCCCTACACGCGCGGCCAGGAGCGCAGCCGGACGATTCCCGACATCGTGGCCGAGTGCCGCGAACTCGTCGCGCGCGGCGTGAAGGAAATCACGTTGCTCGGGCAGATTGTCACCAGCTATGGTCGCCGGGAAATCCTCGAGCATGATGGCAAATCTGCGTTTGTTCAGCTCATCGAAGCCGTCCACGCCATTGATGGATTGGAACGCATCCGCTTCACTTCGCCGCATCCGAAAGGCTATGGCGACGACCTCGTGGAGGCTTACGGCCGCCTGCCCAAGCTCGTTGAAAGCGCGCATTTGCCCGTGCAGTCCGGCAGCGACCGCGTGCTGAAGCTCATGCACCGCGGTTACACACGGGCCCGCTTCCTTGACATCATCGCCAAGCTCCGCGCCGTCCACCCCGAGATGGGCATTACCACGGACATCATCGTGGGCTTCCCCGGCGAGACGGAGGCGGACTTCGCCGAGACGCTGTCGCTCGCCCGCGAGGTCGAGTTCGACAACGCCTTCGTCTTCAAATACTCGCCGCGCCGCGACACGCCTGCCGCCGCCATGCCAGACCAGTTGCCCGAGGACCTCATCGAAACCCGGCACGCCCAACTGCTGGCGCTCATCAACGAAATCGCCGAGGCCAAGCACAAGGCCTGCGAAGGCCGCGTGCTGCAAATCCTCGTCGAAGGCCCGAGCCGCAAGAACCCCGCCCGCCTCGAAGGGCGCACCCGCGCGAACAAGATCGTCATCTTCGAGGGCAGCGAGCGGCACATCGGGCAGGTGATGGACGTGCGCATCGTCCGCGCCGCGCCCTTCACGCTGTATGGCGACCCGGCGATTTTGAACCTGAACTGATTTCAGCCACAGATGGACACAGATGAAACACAGATGGGGAGCTGCGCCAGTCGCCAGATGCACTGCACGAGCAACCGCTCGACTCGCCATGTCTTCCAACGCCCCCGGGACTTTTCCCCATCTGTGTTTCATCTGAGTAAATCTGTGGCCAAAACGACATGACCCTTTCCAACCTCTGCATCGTCCT
>SXTU01000199.1 GCA_005791875.1 Verrucomicrobiales bacterium | reverse complement strand
GTGCGGTGCTGGAGCAGCCGGTTTTGGTTCTGGCTGAAGGTAGAGTTGTCCCAGATGGGGTCCAGCAGGTTGAGATCGAGGAACCAGCGGAAGAGGAGATTGTAGTCGAGGGCTTCGACCAGCAGGGCTTCGGAGCGGATGTCCGGAGCGTGGCCGCGCGCTTTGTGGAATCATCGCCCGTGGCACTTCCGCCCGAATGTTTCTCTGAAGTCGGCGAATCGCCATGGCTGGCAGGTGACCGTGCTTGCTCCTGCTTGGACGGAGGTTTCTGTTTGGGCGCTGCGTATCGCTTCTTCTTCATGGGCCGACTTGTCATGGACCACCTCGCCCGTCCCGGTAAACGGTTCATGGAGTCCGCGTTTCTGCCGGGGTGGTTAGGTCATGCCCTTTGTCGCTCACGGAGGCGAGCCCGCCATCCATCTGAAAACACGGTTTCCTGAACGCGGAGAATCCTTCAGAGGAGGCGCGCGGCGTCGCGTAATCGCAAATTCCCCGGAGCAGTGCGCGGTTATGGAAGGTGAAGAAGCAGCATGAACCTCGATGAGCGGATGAGCCAAAAAACGGATTCCTGCATACGTTCTGCATACGTTCACGTCAATTTGAAGGAGCCATATTTGCGCCAATTACGCTGCAATAACAGGGATAATTGAAAAGTGGAGCGGGTGAAGGGACTCGAACCCTCGTAACTAGTTTGGAAGACTAGCGCTCTACCATTGAGCTACACCCGCGTTCCGACATGACTCTACCGACCGGGCTTGCCCTGTCAATTCACCGGCGGCTAACCTCCGCGCCGCATGCAAGCGCTCCTCATTGCCGGTGGCCGTGTGATTGACCCCGCCAACCAGCTCGACACGCTCGCCGATGTCCTGGTGCTCGACGGGGAAATCGCCGTCGTCGGTCCGGACGCGCGGCAGAAGATTCCCGCCGGGGTCGTCACCGAGGAACTCGACGCGCGCGGCAAAGTCGTTTGTCCCGGCTTGATAGATTTGCACGTTCATCTGCGCGAGCCGGGGCAATCCGCGAAGGAGACGCTCGCCACGGGCACGCGGGCCGCAGCGCGCGGCGGCTTCACCAGCATCGTGTGCATGCCCAACACCTCACCCTCGATTGACAACGCCGGTCAGGTCGCGCTCGTGCGCGAGAAGGCCGCGCGCGACGCCGTTGTGAACGTGTATGTCACCGGTGCCATCACCAAGGGCATCGCTGGTGAGGAACTTGCGCCCATCGGCTCGCTCAAGGGCGCGGGCGTGGTGGCCATCACCGACGACGGCCATTGCGTGCAGAACAACGAGCTGATGCGCCGCGCCCTCGAATACGCGAAGATGTTCGACCTGCCCATCATGGACCACTGCCAGGACTACGCGCTCGTCACCGACGGCGTGATGCACGAAGGCTACTGGAGCACGGTGCTGGGATTGCGTGGCTGGCCGGCGGCGGGCGAGGACGCCATCGTCGCGCGGAACATCCTGCTGGCCGAACTCACCGGCGCGCATGTCCACTGCCAGCACCTCGGCACTGCGGGCAGCGTGCGGCTGCTGCGCGAGGCGAAGCAGCGCGGCGTGTCCATCTCCGGCGAAGCCTGCTGCCACCACTTCACGCTCACGGACGCGGCCATCGCCGGTAGCGAAAAGTTCTGGGCCGCCGACGGCAAACAAATCTTCGGCTATCAGGATGGCGGCTATGCACGTCCGGCGTGGCCGGTCTACGACACGAACTTCAAGATGAACCCGCCCCTGCGCTCCGCCGCCGATCGCGAGGCGATTCTCGAAGCGCTGGCCGACGGCACCTTGGAAATCCTCGCCAGCGACCACGCACCGCACTGCGACTACGAGAAGGAAGTGGAGTTCGACTACGCGCCCTTTGGCATCACCGGACTGGAGAACGAGCTCGCGCTCTCCCTCATGCAGCTCTACCACGCCAAGCGCCTGAGCCTCCCCGCCCTCATCGAGAAATTCACCGTTGCACCCGCGCGGCTGCTGCGCCTCAAGAAAGGCACCCTCAGTCGCGGCGCGGATGCGGACATCACCCTCTTTGATCCCGACCGCGAATGGGTCTTCGAGCGCAAGGCCACCGCAAGCAAGTCGCAGAACAATCCGTTCTACGGCTGGACGCTCAAAGGCCGTCCGACGGCCACAGTCGTGGGCGGCAAAATCGTGTGGCAGGCGTAGGGTGCTAGGCTGCTTCCGCTATCGGTCATCCGCGCGCGCCGCAACTATTTAAAATTCCCCTTCCGTTTTGTTCGGCCCTTTGTTCTAGTGTGGCCACGCGATGAAGGACGAGAGTGTTGATCTCGGCATTTGGGATAAGCTCACCCGGGCGGTGCTGCTGCTCCTCGTCGTCGCTTCCATACTCGGCATCGGCTACCTCTGCGTGCCGCTTCTTCGGCAGAACGAGCAGATGCGCAAGCGCAACATCGAGCTAGAGGCCAGCATCCAACGCGAGGAAGACAATGGCCGCCAGCTCAAGGCCAGCCTCGACTCCCAGCGCTCCGACCCGAAGGCTGTCGAACGCCTCGCCCGCGAGAAGCTCGGCTACGCCAAGCCCGGCGAAGTCGTCATCCGCTTTCAGGAGCCGACCGCCAGCGCGCCCGCCGCGCCCTAATTTCAGCGGGCCGCGTCACCCGCGTTTCCTGCGGGTAAAACAAAATCCGTCTCCCACAGTTCGTAGTGCGTCGCTCGCAAGCCGAGCCGGGCATAGACCTCCTTCGCCTTCGTGTTGTGCGCATCCACGTAGAGGCGCACGCCGCAGACATCCTTCCGCTTCCGCGCGAGTCGCTCGATGTGCGCGTGCAGCGCCTTGAAGACTCCCCTGCCCCGCCAGGATGACGTGACGAACACGCTCTGAATCCACCAGAAGTTCCCGTTCCGCCAGTCGCTCCACTCGTAGGTGATGAGCAGTTGGCCGATGACCTGGCCGCCGTCCGATTCCGCCACGAAGTAAGCGCCCTTCGCCGGGTCCGCGAGCAGCGCCAGCACGCCACGCAGGACGCGCTGGGGAGAGAGCTTGCGGCCTTCCGTCTCCAAGGCCATCTCCCGGTTGAAACGCGCGATGGTGGCGTCGTCGGTGGCGTGGGCGTCTCGAATGCGGAACGCCGAAACGCCGTGCCCGCGGCTTCCATCCGCCGCCTTGGCCCGCTGGGTAAGCGCAGAACGGCGGCTGGAAGCCGCCGACACGGTCGCGGCTGGCTGGCGCTTACTCATCCTTCTTCTCGTCTGAGCTGCGGCTGAAGACCAACCAGCAGCCAATGCCGACGGCGATCACCACGGTGAGGACAACGAGCTCCGACCAGCCCAGCATAGCGAAAACGTTCATCGTCGGGCTTTGTTCACTCAGCACGTTTCACGACTTGATGTCCCGCATGTGGAAGTGCGTCGCGCCGATGACGAAGGCTGTCACGTTCACGCCTGCGAGCACACAGAGCGCCTCCGCAATCTGCGCGAGCGGCATGGGCTTGGCGAACACCAGCACCCACGCACGGAAGTGATGCGTGATGGCGAACTCCTTCCAGTCCTCGAAGAAGGGCATTCCCTCCATCACCACGCTGAGAAACAGGAACGACAGCGCCAGGATGGTCGCGGCCGCCGGCTTCATGTTGAAGCAGGAGAACATGAACGCCAGGCTCAACATGGTGCAGGCGTTGACCGCAAGAATCACGTGGGCCAGCGCATAATACTTCAAGCCCTCGCCAGCACTCATCACGTTGAAAATGGTCTGGCCACCAGGGATCGGGATGAAGATGAACATCCCCTTCCACTCAAACCAGCAGCCCGCGAAGAACACAGCCATCGCGCCCAACGAGACGACGAGGATCGCCGCGAAGATCACCCCCGTGAGCCATTTGGTGAACAGCAGCCGGAAGCGCGAGATGGGCCGCGAAAGAATCATCCGCAGCGTGCCGTCTTCCGCCTCCTTCGCCACCAGGTCGCCGCCGACAAGCATCACGTAGAGCGGCATGAGCAGGAGGATTTGCGGGATGAGCATCAGCACTGCGACTGTGAGCGTGGAGATGAACTCGGTGGCGACGTAGCCGTTGCCTTCGAGCAGCCGGGCCGTGCCCTTCTGCCAGTTGGAGTAGCGGAAGGCCAGCAGCATGACGTTCTGCGAAAGCAGGAACGCGCCGAAACCGATGTAGGTGCGCTTCTTGCCGAAGAGCTTTGCCAGTTCGCTGCGGAGTTGGAGGAAGAACATTAGGCGGAGGTCGAGGGTCTAGAGTCGAGGGTCGTGGGCTTCGCGGCGCGGCTGTCCTGCATCAGATTGAGATAGAAGCTTTCGAGCGTCTCCTCCTCCTGCGCGACCTCGAAGACCGGGATGTCCAGCGCCACGAGGCGACGGACGAGGGAGTCGGTCTTCACGCCGTCGGCAAGGGCGACAAGCGAACCGTTGCGCGTGTCGGTGATGAGCTTCTCGGACTGCAAGCTCGCGGTGGCCCTGGCGAAGTCGCCGACTCTCAGCCGAACCCAGTGCTTCGTCTGCTTCGCGTCGGCGAGCGTGCCTTCAAAGACTTTCTTCCCTTGGTTCAGGACGGCAATGCGTGTGCAGAGCTGCTCGACTTCGTTGAGCAGGTGCGAGGAGAGCAGGATGGTGAGGCTCAGTTCCTTTTGCAGTCGCTGAATGGTGAGGCGCATCTCGTGGATGCCCTCGGGGTCGAGGCCATCGCTGGGCTCGTCGAGGATGAGCAGCTCGGGGTCGGGCAAGAGCGCCTGCGCGAGGGCAAGCCGCGTGCGCATGCCGTGGGAATACTTGCTCACCTTGTCGTGCTCGCGCCCGGTGAGGCCGACCCACTCGACGATTTTCTGGATGCGCTCTGGCGGCGTGGGCGCGGTGTAGTGGCTGAGGATTTGCAGATTCTTCCAGCCGCTGAGGTAGTCGTAAAAAACCGGCGTCTCGAAAATCGCGCCGACGCGCTGGAGCGCCTTGGCACGGTCGCGAGTGATGTCGTGGCCGCAAATGCGCAACTCGCCGGTGGTGGGCCAGACCTGGCCGAGCATCATGCCGATGGCGGTGCTCTTGCCTGCGCCGTTGTGGCCGAGGAGGCCGAAGATTTCACCGCGCGGCACGGAAAGGTCGAGGTCGCGCACAGCCCAGCGTGCGCCGAATTGCTTGCTGACGCCCCGCAGTTGAATCACAGCGTTCCCCCCATCTCGAGGAGCTTGTTGATGTGGCCGTCGGCGTAGAGGAAGTTCACTTCCTTCCCGGTGCCCCGGTCCTTGTGGAAATTGTCCTTGTCGTAGAAGACGGGGATCACGTGCTGGCCGAAGGCGATGTTCATCACGACGAGGCGGTCGGCATCCTGGCCGTTGAGCAGAGAGTTCCAAGCGTAGCTGGTGCGGGTTTGCTGGAAGACATCGAGGCGGTCCGAGGGGCAGCGCCAGACGTTGGAGTTGCCACCGGTGTAACGCATGAGCACCACGTCGGGCGCGGGGAGCATAACGGAGTTGGTGGGCGGGATGGAATTGGTGCCGAACAGCGCGTCGCGCATGTAGGGCAGGCGGTTGTTGTTGTCCTGCACATAGAGCTGAAGGCCGAGACCGATCTGCCGGAGGTTGCTCAGGCAGACGGTGCCGCGCCCGGCCTCCTTGGCCTTGCTCATCACCGGCAAAAGCATTCCTGCGAGCACGCCGATGATGGCGATGACAACGAGGAGTTCGATGAGGGTGAAAGCCCTACGAATGACGAAGGACGAATGCCGGATGGCGAGTGTGTGCATGATCACCTTCCCGGCCTCATCAGCCGTCCGCTCTCCATCGCGCGCTGAATCTCCTCCAGCAACGGCGCGAGTTCCGCCTTCGTCTGCGCGGAGCTTTGCGAGTAGAACGCGCCCAGACCGGCAGCGGCGGCGCGCTTCTCGAGCTCGGGATTGAGCGGCGGGGGCGCGTCCTTGCCCTGCCACTGGCCGGCGTTGCGCGGGTCGTTGCGCGCCTCGCGCAGTCGTTTCAAGCTGTCTTGGACGGCCTTCTGCCGCTTGTCCGGCGGGAGTTGCTCGAAGGCGGTGAGCATCTGCGTCACGCCCGTGGGCATCGTCGCCTCGATCAGGTCACCCTTCTCCTTATCGTTCATTTCCTTGAACCACTTCTCCCACTCACGGTCCATACGCGTGTTGCGGCGCTCGTCCGGCGGAAGCTGGTTCATGTAGTCGGCAAGCTGCTTGAGAGCCTTGGCGCGATCCTTGTCCTTGAGCTTCGAAATATCCGTCTTCGCCAGAAACGCGCGGACCTTCTCGCCGGTGACCTTCGCGTTCTTCGCGATGACGTAGCCGCCATACGCGAGCGCCCACACGCCGACCAGAACTGCGGCGGCGGTGGCGAGTGGTTTCTGACGTGGATTCATTAGGCGTGTAAGTTACCGGGAGAACCCTTGTCCGCCAAGTTTGTTTTGCACCACGCACGGCGGCGTCCATTTCCAAAAATGCGGACACGCAAAAACTTGCATCCATAGTGTTTTCTGCTTGCACACACTCGCAGCGAGGGTTTCCATACAAATAAGTCGCAAGACGGACTGAACAACCAAATAACACTCAACAAAACAGAAACACGTATGGCCAAAGCCCTCTCCAAGTCACAGATCGCCTCCGAAATCGCTGCCAAAGCCGAGCTCTCCAAGAAGCAGGCCGCCGCAATCCTCGAGATCATTGCCGACCTCGCCTACAAGAACGCGAAGAACAGCTTCACGCTCCCCGGCATCGGCAAGCTCGTCCTCGTCAACCGCAAGGCGCGCATCGGCCGCAACCCGGCCACCGGCGCGACCATCAACATCCCGGCCAAGAAGGTCGTGAAGTTTCGCGTGGCCAAGGCCGCGAAGGACGCGATCCTCGGCGCGAAGAAGTAATCTTCGTCTCCCCCTCCAAAGCACCCTCGCGCAAGCCGGGGTGCTTTTTTGTTGCCCGCGTTCAGGGCCGGAGCCGGTAGAACTCCGCCGCGTTTCCGCCGAAGAACCTCGCCCGTGCCTCCGCTGTCAGCGCCCGCGTGTAGGCCTCCATCAACGCGTGGACCTGTTCGTAGCTGCCGGCCAGCGTGCAGACCGGCCAGTCCGTGCCGAACATCAGCCGCTCCACGCCAAACGCAGCGAACACGATGTCCAGATACGGACGGAAATCTTCCGAGCGCCAGCCGTCCCTCTTCGCCTCCGTGACCATGCCAGAGACCTTGCACCAGACGTTCGGAGCCGCCGCCAGTTCGCGGAGATGCTCGCGCCAAGGCGAGAGCGTGCCGGCGGCGATGGGCGGCTTCGCGATGTGGTCGAGCACGAAGCGCTGCTCGGGAAAGCTTGCGACGAGCTGAATCGCGGCGGGCAATTGCTTTGGGAACACGAGCAAATCGTAGGCGAGGTTGAACTGCCGCAGCCTTCCGATGCCGCGCTGAAACGCAGGCCGCAGCATGAAGCTGTCATCCGGCTCATCCTGCACGACGTGCCGCACGCCGACGAAGCGCGGGTGTTGCGCCAGTTCCACAAGCTGCTCTTCCACGCGGTCGCTCTGCAAATCCACCCAGCCCACAACGCCCTTGATGAACGGCTGCGCGTCCGCGAGCGAAAGCAGCCAGCGCGCCTCGTCCACGGTCTGCTGCGCCTGCACCGCCACGCAGCCCTCGATGCCAACCTTCGCCATTTCACGCGCGAGGTCGAGCGGCAGGAAGTCACGGCGGATGGGCCATTCGGGCTTCATCCACGGATACTCCGCGGCCGTGTAGCGCCAGAAGTGCTGGTGGGAATCTATGCTCATGGTTCGTCTCCTCAGAAAACTACTTTGCCGCCACCGGCTCAAACTCCACCCACCGCGTCTGCACGTTCTTGCCGGTCGGCAGCGACCAGTTGTCTGACTTGGCAGCCGTGCGAGACGCGGTGTGCGGGCCGACGACATCGCTCCAACTGAACGTCACCTTCGTCGCGTCGAGCTTCTCGGCTTCGTGGACGAGGTGCGCCTCGGCGCGGAGGTAGCGCTTGCCGCCGTCGTTGCGGAAACGCACCTGCACGGTATCAGACTTTGCGGTGGGCAGTTTTGTCGAGCCGTATGCAAAGCTCTGCGACCAGAAGTCCTTTAGCTCGTCGCCACGACGGGGGATTTGCCAATCCTTCACCACGGGCCGCCACGACTTGCCGCCGTCGGTGGAGAACTCGATGAGGCTCTTCAGCTCGGGACGCGGGGGATTGCCCGAGGCCGTGTGCGCGGCGGCGAAGATTTTTCGCGCGACAGTGTTGGTCGGAACTCGCAACGCGAGCGTGACCGTCGGCGAGTCGAACGCGCCGGCCACGACGTGCGTTTGCGCCTCGGGCTTCGTCGGCCCGGCGGAGACGACGCCCCGGCCCGACGCGGTGAAGGCGACTTGCGCGCCGCTGTCGTGCAGGCGCGGGAGCATCGCGGGGTTGAGCTGGCAGACGGTTGTGATGACCAAGCCGGATTTCGCCAGCGCGTTCGCCGGCGCGTGCAGGCGGAACTGGTAGCTCTGCCGGCCCTTCACGAAGTCCGTGAGGTCGAGGCCGTCGCGGAAGTCGCCGGCGTCCTTCCACGAGCCACCGTCGTCCACCGAGATGCTCACCTTGGCCGCCGTCTGCCCGCGTAGCACGAGGCCGTTACGGCCGCCGTCCTTGTAAATGCCCCACGCGCTGCTGTCCGGCGGTGTCGCAGCGATGACGTTGGGCGTGCGGAAGCCGAAGGTGACGTGGGCGGGGCCTTCGTCCACGACGCCCTCGCGGTAGTCGTCGCTGGCGAAGTCCGGGCGGTAGGTGGAGACGGCGTTGCCATAGCGCGCTTGGCCGGCCTTGAACGGCGTCCCGGCCTTCGAGCCGGGCATTTTCTCCGGCTGGTTCACCCACGTCTGCGAACGCTCGGGGCCAGGGATGCCGCCGGCGTTGTAGTTGCGGCCCCAGAAGACAAACGTCTTCCCGTCCGCCAAGCCCGGCGTGAAATACCGCCGCAGCGTCTCGCCGCGCCGCACGCGCAGCATCGGCGGCGGGCCAACGTAACCCGGCAGATACTCGGCGACATTGTAGCTCGCATAGGACGCGCCGTCGCTAGGATGCAGACCGCAGACAAGCCAGCCTTGCTGACGCTGCGGAGCAAACTTTCGGTCGGTGAGCTGTTTCCAGTCGCGCTGCACGTCCGCGAGGCCGAGCAGCGCCGTGCCGCCAGTGTCGAAGATGACCGTGGAAATGTCGTGGTCCAGCAGCGCCCACTTGCCCGCACCGTAAGCCCCGCCGGTCAGCCACACTTCAAACGAGTTGTGACCCGACACACCCACACCGCGACCGCGCCCGTGGCCGAGGAGAAACTCCATCTCCGCCGACCACTGCGAATGCGTCGTGCCGCACAGGCCGAACCCGTGTGCAAAGAGGCCGGTCCAATACTCTCGGTTACGCAGATCGCTACCCTTCTGAAAGCCCTGCCCCCACCAGTCGTGCGCGCCCTCCTCGCCGTGCGCGTAATGGGTGTTGCGGAAGAACCACGACGCCAGCGCGCGGTCCTCGTCGGTGGCCGGAGCCTTGCCCGTCGCGCGCCGATACTGCTCCGCCTGCGTGGCGAAGAGCCGCTCGAACGTCGAGAGCGCCAGCTCGCCCGGATACCAAGGGTGATCAGTGCGAAGCTGCGGGTCGGGGACTTCGGCGGGGAGGGAGATGCCAAGGAGAACAGCGAAGCCAGCTACCGTGCCGGCGATTTGCAATCGCCGTCGAGCGCGGACAGCTAGCCAGAGTGCGGTGAAACTTCGGACCCTTTGGACGGCGGTTGCAAACCGCCGGGACGGGCGTGGTCCACGAATCACGTTGAGGGCAAGCAGAGCCATGCTCACTCCATCACAAACTCCACGTCGCAGCGGTAGCCGGGCGTGCGGTCCAGCTTGCGCCGGTGCTCGCGGGCCACAGGGTCGTTCCAGCGCGAGTGCTGGAGCAGTTCTTCGAGCGATGCCTTCGGCACGCGCCGCCACTCGGGTGGCAGCACGGGCAGCTCGAAGTTGGGCACGACCAGTTTTTGATCTCTGCTGCTTTCGGAAGTCTCGTCGCTCATAATCCCGCATCCCAATCCACGCTGTTCTCCTGCCGGCCCACGCGCCAGAGCACGTTTTTCGTCGGCTCCAGCAACTGCATCACTTCGGCGATGAGTTGGTGGTCCACCGGTTCGTCAATCCACTGGAGTTGCTTCGCCATGTTATCCGGGTTCGCCGTGCCGGGAACCGTCGTGGTGATGTCTTGGTTTTGCAGGCAGAACTGCAACGCAAGCTTCGCGATGTCCACGCCCCGCGCATCGCAGAACTCCACCGCTTTGCGACACTGCGCCTTCAACGACTCCGGCGCGTGATGCCACGTCGGCAGCGGCTGCCGCGTCAGTAGCCGTTCACTGAAGGGCGACGCGCTCATGATGCCCACGCCCTTGACCTTCAGATACGGCAGCAGACCCGCCAGTGACGTGTTGTTCAGCGCGTAGTGGCAGTAGCTCAACATGCAGTCCAGCTCCGTGCGGTCGAGGATGTAGCGGAAGATGTTGAGCGTAAACCCGGTGACGCCGATGAAGCGGATTTTGCCCTGCTCACGCGCCTTGCGCAGCGCGGGCAACGCTTCATCCACCACCTGCTGCATGTCGCCGAACTCGATGTCGTGGCATTGCATGATGTCAATGTGGTCCACGCCCATGCGCTGGAGGCTCTCGTCCACGCTGCGCAGGATGCGGTCGTAGCTGAAGTCAAACCCCGCCACGTCATAACGCCCGCATTTCGTCCCGAGGATGAAGCGGTCCCGGGCAATCTCCTTGAACGCCCGGCCAAGAACTTTCTCCGACAACGTGCGCCCGTAGTAAGGCGACGTGTCAATGAAGTTCACCCCGCCGTCCAGCGCCACGTGCAGCGAGCGGATGGCCCGTGCCTCGTCCGTCGCGTTGCCGTATTCGTTGCCGAGGGACGCCGCGCCGTAGCTGACAACGGAGAGCTTGAGGCCCGTCTTGCCGAGTTCGCGGTATTGCATGGCGGTGGAAAAGAGGAGCGCGCTTCGAGGAAACTTTAGGCAGCGACACGTGGACGGTGCAACGGAAACTTACCCGTGTCCGAACCAACCCCTTCACTGAAAAGTGGTGGAGCCGAAGGGATTCGAACCCCTGACCCCCACAATGCCATTGTGGTGCTCTACCAACTGAGCTACGACCCCAACCAATTCAGCATAAGTGGCTTTTTATCAGTGATTTACACTGATTTTTTCGCTGGCAGGCGATGGTAGCCACGTCCGTTTGCTAAAAAAGCCTGCAAAACGAACGAGCCGAAATTAACATCCATACACTACCGTGCAATCAAAAACACATCAAAAAACAAAACCACCACGCCAAGCGTCCAAGATTTTATCACGGGCGTAGTGCGACCGGCCAAAGTTGCGAGGGTGATTCGGCAGAAGAACCGCAACGGTGGCTTTTCAAATCTGATTTACGTCGGGACTAACGCTAGTGGGAAGGCAATCCGAAGAACCGGCCCGACGGACGAGCAACAAGCCTACGCTCTCGCGCAGTCCATCAATCAGGAACTCGCCAAGCTCAACACCGAAGGGGCGGCAAACTACACCACGAAGAAGCACCTGAGCGCGAATTCCAAGGCGCACCACATCGCCAAGCTGCGCGTGTTCTTCAACCATCTCGTCAAGCAGGACTAACTCGCTGGGCGAAGTTGCGAGCCAAGTCTGGTGGACGACGTGCCACAGCGCTTCGAACCACAAGATCAAGGGCAGCCGCGTATCGGCGAAGAGCGTCCCCGCCGTGACTGTAAAGTCATGCCGACAAAGGGCGCAGCGGTAAAAGGGCGGCTGCATCTTCCAAATCTCAGCCTGCGGGCAGCGCGGGCAGCGTGGGCAGCGTGGCCCGGCTGGCCAACGCACTTGCTCCAGATAGGCGCGGCAGGCGGCTTCGTCCCGAAACCAAGCGCGGAACTCACGGACCGTCTCGGGATAGTCGGCCATGCCAAAACACTACCAGCGGTGGTCGGGGGAACAGTGTAAATAGCCCTAAAAGGCAAAAGTGCTGGCGATGCGGGATTTCGACGGAACGATGCGGCGGCAATCGGAGCGCTCCCCTTCAACGCGGAGGCGCAGAGGGGCGCAGAGGGGCGGGAGGGGCGGGTTGTTAAGGGGGATTGTCCGCTGGTGAGCGGGCAATTCTCAAGTGCGTTTCTCGTCGGCGTCTATGTAGTCCACGAAGCTCTGGAGGTCGTGGCGGTGGGCGAGGCCGGATTGTTCCTTGCGCATCTGGAGGCGGGCCTTGAGCGCGGGGTCATCGCCGCGTCCGTAGTCGAGGACGGATTGGTTGAAGGCAGCTTTCTCCTGTGCTGACTTCTGCACGTTCTTGGCGACCCAGTCGCAGACCTGACCGTCGGTGATGGTGTCCTTGACGACGGCGATGAACTGCTCGGGCGCGATGCCGGCGGCGACGCACCACTTCGCGTCGAATCCTTTGTGGGCGAAGTTCTCCTGGTAGTCGGTGTGGAGCCTGCCGGCGAGGTGGAGGCGGATTTTGTCCACGAAGCGGGGGAGGTAGGCCCAGCCGGCCATGAGTTCGTGGGCACTGCGGGGGTAGATGATGTCGTTGCTCATGGGGGGATTGTCGGTGGCGATGCGCTGGTGTCAACCGCGCGCAGTGTGAGCGGAGGAGTTCCGGAGGAAATGGGAGGGCAAAGAGGGTGAGTCTCAATCGTTGTCCTCCCTGTTTTGAGCGGGTGAAGCACGGCGAGGGATGTCTGTGGGCGGCGCGCGACTCCCTCTCCCTCATCGGGGGAGAGGTGGCCGTCGGTGGCCGGACATGCTCAGCCATTACGCACCAAAACAGCGGGAATCTCTCAATCGTTGTCCACCTTGAATCTTTGGGTGCTCATCTGCGGCGCATCGGCGGAGTGGAATCACTGCGGAAAGAGCCGCCTGAAGTTCTCCTCGACCTGCCCAGCCAGCTCGGCGAGTGGCACGCCGCGCAGGTGGGCGAGGAATTGATACACGACGGGGAGGTTGGCGGGGTGGTTGAGCGGCTTGGCGGTGTGCGCGTCGGTGAGGGGGTGGTGGTTCTCGGCGTCGGGCAGCAACTGGTCCGGCGCGTCGGTTTCGATGAGGAGGCGGTCGGCGGGGACGAGCTTGAAAGCTTCGCGCTGACGGGCCTTGCGCTCGTGCATGAAGTGGCCGGAGAAGCTGAAGCTCGCGCCGAGCTTCGCGAGGGGCGGGACCATCTCCGCCGGGCCGCCGTAGCTGTGCAGGATGAAGCCGCGCACGGGCCGGGGAGTCGCACGGATCAGCTCCCAGAGCCGGCCCCACGTCTGCAAGCAGTGGATGCTCGCGATGAGGTTGCGCTCGGTTGCGAGGCGGAGTTGCGCGATGAAGACTTCCTCCTGCCCATCGTAGGCCAGGCCGGGCTTCCAGCGGTCGAGGCCGATCTCGCCGACGACCGCGCGGGGTGTGGCTTCCAGAAACCCGGCGAGTATCTCGCGCCAGCGCGGCGTGCGCTGGCCGACGTGCCACGGATGACAACCGAAGCTCGGCACGACGAGGTCGGGGAACTCCCGCGCCAGCGCGGCGACCTGTGGCCAGTCGGATTCGCAGGAGCCGTTGACCACCATGCGCGCGACGCCGGCCGCGCGGCTCGCCGCGACGAGGTCCGCCTGCCGCCCGGCGAAGCGGTGGTCGTGGAGGTGATTGTGGGCGTCGTAGAAAGTCATCTGCGTGATGAAGCAGGATCAGTGGAAGGATTGCGAGGACGGGTGGTCAGGGGGCGAGGACGGAAGTTCGAGGTGTCCAACTGCGGTGAGAATAGACTTTCCGGGCGGCTGCGGGTCTGGCTTCATCTGCGGCCCGAAGCGAGGGAGCTGGATTAGGATCAAGATCAGGAGCAGGAGCCGAGTTGTTTGGTTCCTGCTCGTTATCCTGATCCGTATCCTGCTCCCCCCTTACCAAACCTGTTTACAAACATGACCACACCAGCCAACCCCACCCCTGCCCTGCCCCTCGTCATCCTCAAGCCCCGAGAGGCCGACCGCATCGTCGCCGGGCACCCGTGGATTTACGGCGCGTCCGTCATGCACGTGGCCCCGGGCGTCAAGGACGGCGACCTCGTCGAGGTGAACGACCACCGCAAGCACTGGCTCGGCATCGGCCTTTACAACTCGCAGTCGAAAATCACCGTGCGCGTGATCACGAACGATCATGTCACGGTGGACCAGGCGTTCTTCGAGTCCCGCATCCGCGCCGCGCTCGCCCTCCGCCAGCGTCACATGCCGGGCGCGACCTCCTTCCGCGTCGTCAGCTCCGAGGGCGATTCCCTCAGCGGCCTCATCGTGGACAAATACGACGACGTGAGCGTGCTCCAGACGCCGTCGCTCGGCATGGACGTGCGCAAGCCGCTCATCGTCGCCGCGCTCAAGGCCATCTTCAACCCGCGCGCGATCATCGAGCGGAATGAAATGGCCTCGCGCAAGTTCGAGGGCCTTCCCGAGGCCAACGGTGTGCTCGACGGCACGCTCGACGGGCCCGTGTCGGTGAACCTCAACGGCCTCAAGTTCGAGACCGACCTCCGCGCCGGCCACAAGACCGGCCTCTACCTCGACCAGCAGGCGAACTATCAGCGCACCGCCGACCTCATCGCGCTCACGCCCGGCGCGAACGTCCTGGACTGCTTCACCTTCCTCGGCGGCTTCGCGTTGCACGCCGCCCGCGCCGGGGCCGCGCATGTCCACGGCATTGACCAGAGCGCGGACGCCATCGCCGCCGCCACGCGCAACGCCGTCGCAAACGGACTCGCGGAGAATTGCACCTTTGAAGCCGCGAACGTCTTCGACTGGCTCAAGGCGCACACCGCCGTCGCCCCGCACGAGAAGCTCATCCCCAAGTTCGACGCCATCGTGCTCGACCCGCCGTCCTTCACGCGGAACCGCGCGTCAGTGCCGGACGCGTTGCGCGGCTACAAGGAGATTCACCTGCGCGCGCTGCGACTCCTGAAGCCCGGCGGCCTGCTCGCCACCTTCTGCTGCTCGCACCACGTGGACGCGAACACCTTTCAGGACGTGATCCTCTCCGCCGCCTTCGACACCCGCCGCGTCCTGCGCCGCGTGGCGACGTTCAGCCAGTCGCCCGACCACCCGCACATCCCCAGCATTCCGGAGACGGAGTATCTGAAGGGCTACGCGTTTGAAGTGGTGCGTTAGGCCAGAACGATGCAGGTCACCCTGGCATTCGCCTTAACGCGGAGACGCAGAGAACACGGAGGAACGCAGACCCGGGCCATGCCTTTCGCATCTACTCTTTGGCGGCCTATGCAGGTCGCTTCTCTGCGCATCTTTGCGTCCTTTGCGTCTCCGCGTTAAACGGAACGATCCAGTTCAAATCCATCGTTCCAGCTAAACACCGGGGCTTCAGCACGCCTCAAAGTCCGCGCTCCAGCGCTTACTTCGCCTCCGCCTTCTTCGTCGGCAGGAGCATCTCGATGGCCTTGTCGAGCTGCGGGTCGCGCTGGGAGAGCCAGTCCTCGGGGGTGAGCCAGAGGCGCACATCGGGCTGCTCGCCGTTGTTCTCCATGTTCGTGCCGTCCATGCGGAAGACGCCGCCCTGCGGCATCCGCGCGCCGGTGCCGTCGGTCAGGCGCATGGCCCAAGTCCAGATGACGTAGCCGGGCGTGGGCATGCCGACGATTTTAGCGATGCCGCGCTGGCGCATGGCGTAGGGAAACATCTCGCCGTTCGAGTAGCTGTGCTCGTTCATCAGCACGATGACGGGCTTCTCCCACGAGCGGTTCGGCGCGGCCTCCGGGCCTTCGTCGCGCGGGCGATACCAGCCGTGCTGCTTGCGCTCCAGCCAGTCAATGAGCGTGTCGGAGATGTTGCCGCCACTGTTGAAGCGCACGTCCAGAATCATGCCCTGCTTGCCGCTCATGTATTCGTAGGCCTCGCGCTCGAAGCGCAGTTGGTTCTCGCCGCCCATCGCGCTGATGTGCAGGTAGCCGAGCTTCCCGCCGGTCGCCGTCTCCACATATTTGCGCAAGCGCTCGGTGCGGTTCTGGTATTGCAGAGCGATCCACTCGGCGGCGGTGAGCACCTTGTATTTCACCTTCCGGGCGCCTTCTTTCTTTGGCTCCTTGTTGACGAGGAACTCGAACTCGCGGTCCTGCCGGTCGTTGATGAGCTGGTAGAGCTTCTCGTTCAGCGAAACGTCCTGCCCGTTGATAGCGAGCACGTAGTCGCCGGGTTTGATTTCGGTCTGCTTGTAGGAACCCGGCGCACCGACCGGCACCTCCGCCACGCGGATGCCCGGCCCGGCGTGCGTGTAATCAAACGTGAAGCCCAAGTGCGGCGTCACCGGCTCCGGCACACTGGACGCGGCCGCGGTGACTTCGCTGTGCGATGACTCCAACTCGCCAATCATCATGCCCAACACGGTGGAGAAATCGTCGTGCGTCTCGACCGCTTCCAGCAACGGCTCGTAGCGTTTGCGGATGCCTTCCCAGTCGCGCCCGTGGAAGTTCGGGTCGTAGAAGTTGTGGTGGTAGCTGCGCCAGAACTGCGTGAAGGCCGCCTTGCGTTCCGCCTTCACATCGCGGTCGAAGTCGGCGCTGAACGTGACCTTCTCCGGCCCTTTCGCGTCGCCCAGCTTGAACTTCCACGCCTCGCCGCTTTGGACGAATAGCGCCGCCTTGCTCTCCGCCAGCACGCGCAGGCCGGCCTTGCCGCCACCGGTGGTGATGCGCTTTGTTTCCTTGCCGTCATAACTCACCGTCCACACGTCGCCCTCGGACATGAAGGCGATGGTGCCGTCCGCCGTGACGGTCAAATCGCCCGACGGACTTTGCGACGCGAGCTTGCGGATGCGCCGCTGGATATCGGTGAAATCAATCTCCACCTTCACCTTGTCCTTGGGCTTCTCGAACTTGAAATCCGTGTCCGTCATGCGCGCGGTCTCGGGTTGGAGCGGCAGGACGTAGAGGCCGCTGCCGTCGCGGTCGCTTTGGAAGAAAAGGAATTTGCCGTCCGGCGACCAAGTGGGCTGCGCGTGCGTCGCGTTGAGCCGTGTCACGTTTTTCGGCTCGCCGCCCGCCGCCGGGACGACCCAGATGTTCCACGCCCGGCTCTCGCCCTTGCGCGTGTAGGCAATCCACTGCATGTCCGGCGACCACGCGAAATCCCCGCCGCCCGACGTGCGCCAGTGCGTGCCCGGTAAGTGGACCACGCGCTTCGTCGCGCCGTCCGCCAGCGCGAGGGTGAAGAGGCCGCCCTCGCTGCCCGCGACCCAAAACGCGAGGTGCTTACCGTCCGGGCACAGCGACAGCCGCGTGACTTCCTCCGGGCGCTGCCACAGCGGCTTCACCGCGAGCGTGGTCATATCCATTTCGTAGATGCGGGTGTTGAACTCGCGGTCGGAGGTGAAATAGAGCTTCTTCCCGTCGCGCGACCAGGTGAAATCCGAGTCGTCGCCTACCCACTCGGTCAACCGGCGCGCGAACTCCTCGCTGCGGCCCGCGACGCCCTTGGCCTTCTCCATCGCCACCGTCCAGATGTCGCCGCGCAAGCCGAACGCGAGCGTCTTGCCGTCCGGCGACAACTCCGCCTCGGTGATGCCGGTGCTCAACTTCTCGCGCCGCCGCGTGGTCTGCTTCTCGTCCGCGCTGACGACGAGTTTGATTTTCGTCGCCAGCTTCGCGCCGCTCTTCAGCAAGTGAAGGTCCGGCCCATACTCGAACGCAATGTCGCCGGACTTCGTCGCCACGCTCGGCCAGCGCACCGCGCCGCCGGTGAACTGCGTGACCTGTTTGCCCTTCCCGTCGAGGTCGTAGAACCACAGATTCGGCGTGCGGGCCGGGCTGTCCGTGACCTTGCCGACGGAGACTTTCAGCGTGCTCGCGGAGGGCGTGACCTCGCCGACGGTCACGGTGGCGAAGCGTTTTCCGTCCGGCAGGAACTGCGTCCAGAGATGCTGGCGGTCGTCGTTCGTCAGCGGCTTGCGTCGGCCATCAGCGGTGTTGAGCGTCCAGATTTGCGCCGCCGCCGCGCCGACGTAGCGCGGGCGCGTCCACGGGAAACCGTAGCGGCCATAGACCACCGACTTGCCGTCGGGGGAGAAGCTCGG
>SXTU01000198.1 GCA_005791875.1 Verrucomicrobiales bacterium | reverse complement strand
CGGCGGCGATCCCGCGCGCTGGGTCTATGCCGTCGAGGGCGGCGACACCGGCTGGCGCATCGGCTGGCAGTTCATCGAGAGCGCGCCGTGGACCACGCGTCGCGGCCCGTGGCTTGGCGAGCGCATGTGTTTCCCCGAGGACCGCGCGGCTCACATCCTGCCACCGATCGCGAACATCGCGAACGGCCCCAGCGGCCTCGCCTATTACCCCGGCACGGGCCTGTCCGCGAAATACGACGGCCACTTCCTGCTCTGCGACTTCAAGGGCGCCAGCACGGCCAGCGGCATCTGGAGCTTCAAGATGAAGACCAAGGGCGCGAGCTTCGAGCTGGTGGAGAAGGAGCAGTTCATCTGGAACACGCTCGCGACCGATGTGGACTTTGGCTACGACGGCCACGTTTATTTCTCTGACTGGGTCGAGGGCTGGGCCATGACCAGCAAGGGCCGCATCTACCGCATCTCCGACCCCGAGGCGGTGAAGTCGAAGGACGTGGAGGCCGTGGGCGCGCTGTTCGGCGTGGACTTCGGCGTGCGCGCGGTGGACGAGCTCAAGGGCCTGCTCGCGCACCGCGACATGCGCGTGCGGCAGGAGGCGCAGTTCACGCTCGTCGAGAAGGGCGTGGCCGGTCAGAGCGCGCTCGCGGAATCCGCCGCGAAGGGCAAGACGCTTCACGCACGGTTGCATGGCATCTGGGGGCTGGGGCAGATCGCCGGGTCCAAGGTCCAAGATCGCAAGTCCAAGGTCCAAGCCCTCGCCGCGCTGCGTCCGCTGCTCGCCGACTCGGATGCAGAAGTCCGCGCGCAGGCTGCGAAAGCGTTGGGAGATGCGCACGATGCTGAGGCCAAAGCCGCCGTCACGACGTTGCTCGCAGATGCCAGCCTGCGCGTGCGCCATCTCGCCGCGATTGCCATCGGGAAGATCCGCTCGACGGAGGCCGTGCCTGCGTTGGTGAAGCTCCTCGCGGACAACGCCGACAAGGACGCCGTGCTCCGCCACTCCGGCGTGATGGGATTGCTCGGCTGCGCCGACGCGCGCACCATCGCCGCCCTCCACACGAACGCTTCGGCGTCAGTTCGCCTCGCCGCCGTCGTCGCGCTGCGACGGCTGGAGCGCGCGGAAGCCAGCCAGTTCCTCGCCGATGCCGATCCGCGCGTCGTGCTCGCGGCTGCCCGCGCCATCAGCGAGATTCCCATCGCTCAGGCCCTGCCCGCGCTCGCCGCATTGCAGCCGGACTTCGGCAAGCTGACCGACGAGCAGCGGCCCGCTCTGGCCCGGCGCATCCTCAGCGCGAACAACCACGTCGGCGACGCGGCCTCCGCCAAGCGCCTCGCCGGTATCGCGGCCAACGCCAACATCCCCGACGCCGCCCGCGCCGAGGCACTTGATCTCCTCGCCGACTGGGCCAAGCCCTCGGGCCGCGACCGCATCACCGGCCTGTGGCGTCCGTTGCCCACGCGTGATGCGAAGGTCTCCGCTGCCGCCGCGAAGCCCATGCTCGCCGCCGCGCTGCGCACCGGCGCGACGCCTGTGCGCCTCGCCGCCGTGAAGGCTGCGAACCAGCTCGACATTGCGGACGTGAACCCAGTTCTCCTGGAGCTTGTCTCCGACACGAAGGCTGACACTGGCGTCCGCGTGAGCGCGTTGAACCGCCTCGCCGCCGTGAAGGACGCACAGCTCTCCGCCGCACTCGATGTCGCCGCGAAAGACAAGGCCGAGCCGCTTCGCGTCGCCGCCACGAGCATCCGCGCGAAGACCGGCAAGGGCAGCGCAGTCGCGCCACTGCTGGCGATCATTTCCACAGGCACAGTCGGCGAGAAGCAGAACGCGATCTACACGCTCGGCGGAATTCCCGGCGCGGAAGCGGATGGCGTGATCGCGTCGCTCGTCACCGCGTTGGTCATCGGCACACTCGCGCCGGAGTTGCATCTCGAACTGCTCGAAGCCGCCGAGAAGCGGACCGACGCGCAGGTGAAGGCCGGTCTCGAAAGGTTCAAGACCCAGCGCCGCGCCGACGACATCCTTTGGAGCTACCGGGCCACGCTCGCGGGCGGCAACGCGGAGACCGGTCGAAAGATTTTCCTCGAACGCGTCGAGGCCTCCTGCGCCCGCTGCCACAAGGTCGGCTCCGACGGCGGCGAAGTCGGTCCCGAGCTCGACGGCATCGCGTCCAAGCAGACGCGCGAGTATCTGCTGGCGTCGCTGGTCGCGCCGAACGCGACGATCGCGCCGGGCTTCGAATCGCTGCTCGTAGTGCTGAAGGACGGGCGCAGTTTCGCCGGCGTCACCAAGCCCTCCGGCCCGGACGAGGTCATCATCAACTCGCCCGAGGACGGCATCATGAAGTTCAAGAAGTCGGAAATCGCCAAGACCCAGAAGGGCCTGTCCGCGATGCCCGAAACAATGATCCAAGTCCTCTCGAAGCGGGACATCCGCGATCTTGTGGAGTTCCTGGGGTCGCTGAAGTAGGCCAGTGTTCAGTTTTCAGTAAGCAGTGTTCAGTGAGGTTACGTGCGCTTGCACATTCACTGATTACTGAACACTGAATACTTTTCTCCCCGCCTCGCCCGCCTCGCCTTCGTCTTCGCGATGTAAGCCACCGCGTCCCGCGTTTTGCAGTCGGTGTCGCCGTGGTCCACTTCCACCGGGCCGATGCGCTTCGCGGCGGCGCCGGCGAGTTTCTCCAGCTTCGCGTTGCGCACGCCGATGCCGATGAGCGCTCCGTTCATGGCGTAACGCACGTAATTCTGCGCCCCGTGGATGTCACGCTCGATGGTCTTGAGCAGTGCGGCGAACTTCGCATCGGGCAGCGTGGAGTTCATCGCAAGTCCACCCACCACGTCCCATCCCGCCACGGCGACGAACTCCCGCCCATCCGCGCACCACTTCGCGGACACAGCCTCAGCGACTGCGGACCTTGCGGCGATCGTCGAGAGGGCACCTGCGATGCCGCGGTTGTCGCAGTCCACTACCCACGCGTCGAGTTGCGCAGCGGTCGCCTGCTGCGGGTCGGCGATCATCGTGGCCAGCACGCGGGCGTCGTGCCAGCCGGAGGCCCAGAGGCCGAGGGCGAGCGCGTGGTCGCACCTGATCTGCCTTGTGAGCTTGCCGAGGACGGCGTAGCTGACGCCGAACATTTTCGAGGTGATGCCGTGACGGGCGTAGGCCTTGCGGGTCTGCGCCGAGCCCGCGGCTTCGAGTTGCTCGAGAGTTTGGGCGAGGTTCATGGCGGGTGGGTCAGGTTGGTGTTGATCTAACCGCATCGAGCCACGAACTCAATCTCGACAACGCGACATCTCTCGCGGACAGTCTCGCCGGTCAATAAATGCGATGCGCACCGGACAAGAACTCATCAAGGCAACAAAGCCATTTGCCCACGACTCCACCGCGCGAAGCTGGTGGTATTTCCTCTCCACGGCCGCCCTGCTGCTGGCGACCCTCGCCGGAACACTCTGGAACGAGTCTTTCGCCGTGAAGCTGCTGTGCAGCCTCTTCGCCGGGTTGCTCATTCTCCGGCTGTTCGTCATCTACCACGACCAGCAGCACCACGCGATCCTGCCCAACTCCTTCCTGGCGGAGATTCTCATGCGTGTGTTCGGCATTCTTTCCCTCAGTGCGAGCAGCATCTGGCGTAGCTCGCACAACCACCACCACAACCACAACTCCAAGCTGCGCGGCTCGCATATCGGCTCGTTCCCGATCATGACCAAGGCGCAGTTCCTCAAGACCACGCCGGGCAACCGCTTCTGGTATCTCTTTGCGCGCCATCCCCTGACGATCCTCTTTGGTTACGTCACCGTGTTCATCATCGGCATGTGCATCACGCCGTTCCTCAACAACCCCCGCAAGCACTACGACTGCCTCATAGCGCTGCTGCTGCACATCGCGATTGGCGTCGTGCTCTACGTGACCCACGGCTGGCAAGGCGTGCTCCTGGGGCAAACCCTGCCGCACTTCCTCACCTACGCGATCGGCTCCTACCTTTTTTACGCGCAGCACAATTTTCCGACCGTCTCGTTCACCGACCACGCCGGCTGGACCTACGAGAAGGCTGCGCTGGACTCGTCGAGCTACATGAGAACGAGCCGCCTCATGGCGTGGTTCACCGCAAACATAGGCTACCACCACATCCACCACTTGAACGCCCGCATCCCGTTTTACCGGCTGCCGGAAGTGCTGCGCGAGATGCCGGAGTTGCAGGCGGCCAAGACGACTTCGTTTCACCCGGTGGAAGTCTTCCGCTGCCTGCGCCTGAAAGTCTGGGACACCGAGTCGCAACGCATGGTCGGCCTGCCCAAGCTGTCCTGAGTGAGCGTGGTGGCCGCCGAGGTGAGGAGGCGGAATCCCGGCGGAGATTCGCCTCGCCCGTTTCACCGATCCGCCTCCTTACCTCGCCGGCTACGCGCAATGACCCTTGACTCACTCCCGCCGCGCGAGACGATGCCGCCATGCGCTTCGCCCTCGTCCTTTTCGCCGCTTTCCTCTTCGCGCCGCTTTCCTCCTTCGCGGCTGACGCGCTCGGCGACTACGTCCGCAAACCAGATGCTTCCTTCGCGTGGAAGCAGACCGAGCAGCGCGACTTGGATGGGTTCACGGCGACGAAGCTGGAGATGATTTCGCAGACGTGGCGGGGTCACGTCTGGCAGCATCAAGTGCTCGTCGTCCGCCCACCGCAGGTGCGCAACAAGGACATCGCCTTCCTCTTCATCACTGGCGATGGCGATGTGAACAAGATGTTCAACCTGCTCAAGACGCTCGCCGAGCGCGGCGGGGCCATCGCCGCTGCCGTCAACCGCGTGCCCAGCCAGCCGCTCTACGACGGACGCAAGGAGGACGCGCTCATCGCCTACACGTTCAACGAGTATCTCAAGACCGGCGACCGCGAATGGCCGCTGCTCTTCCCGATGGCGAAGTCCGCAGTGCGCGCGATGGACGCAGTGCAGGCATTCGCCAGCGAGGGCGGCGGCGCGAAGCCCGTGCGCTTCGTCGTCTCCGGCGCGTCGAAGCGGGGCTGGACCACATGGCTCACCGCCGCTGCCGACACGCGCGTCGCCGGCATCGCGCCGATGGTCATCGACATGCTGAACATGAAGGCGCAGACGCAGTGGGCGCAGAAAATCTATGGCAAGCAGAGCGAGAAAATCGGTGACTACACTGAGCTGAATCTCATCGAGCGCATGGACGATCCGCGCATGGTCGAGCTTCGCGGCTGGGTGGACCCGTTCAGCTACCGCCGCAATTTCACGCTGCCCAAGCTCATCCTGCTCGGCACCAACGACCCGTATTGGACCGTGGACGCGCTGCGGCACTACTTCGACGAACTGCCCGACCCGAAGCTGATTTTCCAAACGCCCAACGCCGGCCACGACCTCGCGGGCGGACGCGAGGCGACGCAGACGCTCGCGGCATTTTTCCAGATGATTGCCGACCGTGAGCCGCTGCCGCAGCTGAAGTGGGAGTTCAAAGGTGGCACGCTTGACGCCCCAACCGTGGACGTGGCTCTCACCCCGGCGGCAAAAACCTTCCGCCTGTTCACGGCGGATTCCTCAGACCGCGACCTGCGCAATGACAAGTGGTCCGGCACCGAACTCAAATCCAATCCCGCCAAGCAAGTCTCCGCGCGCGTCGATAAGCCCGCGACCGGCTATCGCGCGTATCTGATCGAGGCGGAACTGACCGCCTCCACCGGCCACACCTACAAGCTCTCCACCGAGGCACGCGTGACGCCCGATGGCGCGCCCGGCGACAAGCCGGACCTCGGCGACGCCCGCCGCCCCGACGAACCGTCGCTGCGCTTCTGGCTATGGAACATGATGACCCAACATCGCTTCTCTCGCGACGAGGTGCGGGCCGCGACGGGCCTCACGGCGGCGGAGATTGACAGCGCCTTGCAGCGCTACGACGTCCGTCTGGACCCGCCGACTGCCCGCGCGACGCACGCGCCCTTGCTGGTCGTCCCTTATCCCGGCGGACGCCACCCGCGCATCGGCTTCCTTGACGGCGCGGTCAATCCGCAGCGCGAGACGAAGGTGAGCGTTTTCACGCCGTGGGACCCGGCGAGCTACGTCGTCGTGGATGTGCCGGAAGCCATATGGTCCAACCTCGGCCTCACTTACCTCGCGCATACGCATGTCGCGACCGTGTGGTCGAAACAGAACATTGACCTTCCCAAGCTGGAATGGACCCGCCGCACCGACGGCTCGCTCGACTTCGAGCGCACTTTGCCGAACGGAATCGCCTTCGGCACGAGGGTCGTGCCGGGCCGCGACGGTGTGCGGATGGAGATGTGGCTGCGCAATGGCACGAAGGAAACGCTCTCCGACTTGCGCGTGCAGAACTGCGTGATGCTTCGGGGCGCGAAGGGTTTCACCGCCCAGAGCAACGACAACAAGGTGCTCGCCAAGCCCTACATCGCCGCGCGCTCGGACGACGGCAAGCGCTGGGTCATCACCGCGTGGGAGCCGAACCACCGCCCGTGGGCCAACCCGCCCTGTCCGTGCATCCACTCCGACCCAAAGTTCTCCGATTGCAAGCCCGGCGAGACGCAGCGCGTGCGCGGCTGGTTGTCCTTCTACGAAGGCGCGGACGTGCAAGCGGAGTTCAGGCGACTGGATGGCGTCGGTTGGCGTTGAGCGAGGTAAGGCGGACACTTTTGTCCGCCGTCACTTGCCGGCTTCACCCGAAGAGGGGACAGAAGTGTCCCCCTTACGGCGACGGGAAATGCAAACGGGCTGAAGTCGCGTGACCTCAGCCCGCTGGATGAATGGTGTTTGGACTACGGCTGGTAGCCATCGTGGATGCGGGACTTGAACCATTGCGCGTCAACGGGCGAGTTCTGCACTGGCCGAGGGATGCCACCGACGACCGAGCCGCTACCGACCGTGAGTTCGAGTTGCGCCCATTTCCTAGATTCAACGTGGCCGTCCGCGAAAGCAAGGGCCGTGGTGCCGGAATGAAGTGCTGCTGGACGATTGCCTGGCAGTTGAAGGTTGGTCGCAGAGCCAGGGGTGTCGATCGTTGTGAGGATCACCGCATCATCAATCGAGTTCACGTCCTCGTGGATGAAGTGGAGAAGGTTCGATGGCTTCCCCATGTCGCCGAGACGGCGATAGGGAGTGAACCCGGCTGTGCCGTGATAGTTTGCCGGCTGTGCAGTCCACCGGTCACCGTTCATGAAGTTGCTCATGGAGACGCTTCGCACCCTGCCCTTCTCGACGCCAGGCCGGTCGAACTTGTCGGACGGGCACTTGTAGATGCCGGCGTTGACTGTATAGCGGCCCAGCAGCGCGTGCATGAAGTAGTTCGCATTGGTGACGCTGGCCGCAACGTAGTTGGCCCCGGTGGCCATCCAGCCGGTGCACCACGTGTCGTTGGTTCCGACCCCAGCAGTCCCAGGCGTGTTGAGGTCTGGGTAATTGATATTTCGCACCATCCGATCGTCCTGGTCCCCTGCATAGAGCATCCACGCCAGGCCAAGCTGTTTGTGGTTGCTGATGCACTTCGTGCCATGCGCCTTGGCCTTGGCCGAGGACAACGCTGGCAGCAGCATCCCGGCGAGAATGGCGATGATGGCGATCACCACCAGCAGTTCGATCAGCGTGAAGCCACTCGCGCGGCGGGGTCGAGGCGATGGGGGTTGGATTAACTTCATGGGCGGTTTGGTTGGGGTTGGTTGTTGCAGTTGCATCCGTGGAGGCCGCCGGGACTTAGCATCGTGCCTGACGCGCACGCGGCCGGGAATCGGATTGCCTCAACAGGTGGCTGCATGGTTCATTTGTAGCATCGCCGACGCCCCAGTGCTTTCAATATCGTGACGCGGACGATTTTGAACACGCCGGAAACGGCGCATCCCACACATCATGGACACCCTTCCGGGAGCGACGCTGCACCTGCCGCTGGTGGCGGAGGTGGGCGGGACGCGCAGCCACGTGCCGCGCTGCGTGACGTGGCATTCGCATCCCGGTGGCCAGTTGCTCTTCCTGCTGCGCGGCACCACGGCGTATGAGTTCAAGCACCGGGGCCGGGCGGAGGTGGAGGTGCCGGGCGGGCATTTCCTCATCATCCCGCCGGGCGTGGCGCACCGGGGCGCGCCGGACATGAGGCCTCCTTGCATCCTGTTTCATATCGGACTTGCTGAAGCCCAGCAGCAGCCGCGCATTGCGTTCGGCGCGGGCGGGAAAAGCGCGCTCGACGAACGGGATGACCACCTTGAGAAAGTAAGTCTCCTGGCGGATGCCGAGGTCGGTCGGGTGATCGCAAAACCACGGCAGGTGGCTGAAGGTCGGATAGGCGACGACGACGTTCAGCTTGTTGGCGAGGTAGAGCACGGGCAGCCGCGCGCCCGAAGGAATCTTGTCCGGTGCGCGGACATAGATTTTGGTCGAGCCCGACTGTAACTCGGACTGAACGGTGTGAACGACGAAGCCGTTCGTGGCGGATGCCGCCGGGGAAATCGCCGGCTCCGTGCCGCAGACTGATGTGGCTGACGCGACAAGAAGCGCGAGGAACCAGTGGTTCAGGGTCGGCATACACGGAGTCTGGCAGCGGACGTGGGGACTGACAAGCAGCCCGGCACCCTCAGGAATATCCCGAGCCATCTCACGGGGCAGCTGACGTCTGTATCCGCCTATGTCGAATGGACCTTGGGCTTGGACCTTGGTGGTGAACGATAACCCGGATGTGCTCGGGGTGACGCAGAAGGCTTTGGCGCGGGTTGGCGTCCACACGACCACGGCCGCATCGGGCGAAGCGGGCTTGGTAGCGCTGGCGCAGCGGCCCTACGAATTGGTGCTGCTCGACAACGACATGCCGGGCCTCACAGGACGAGAAGTGCTGGCCCTCATGAAGGCGAACCCGCAGTTTCGGCAAATTCCAGTCCTGTCCATCACCGGCAACCCGTCGCCCGCGATTCGGGCAGAATTCCAACAGCTCGGCGTGGTGG
>SXTU01000197.1 GCA_005791875.1 Verrucomicrobiales bacterium | reverse complement strand
GGCACGACCATCGGCGGGATTGTCTGTGGTTTGAAAATCGTCCGCGAGGATGGCCGGCCAATGACGCTGGGCGTGGCGTTTGTGCGTTCGCTCGCGAGTCTCTTCTCGCTCATCGCGCTGGGGGTGGGATTCTTCTGGGCCGGCTGGAGCCGAGAGAAGCGCGCGTGGCACGACCGCATCGCCGGGACCATCGTGGTGCAGGTGCCGCGCGGAATGTCGCTGCTGTGAGACCGCGGGTGACATCGCGCTTCATTGACAAGCCGCCGGGGGCGCGCTGAGACTCCAGCCATGTTCCGCCGCACTTTTCTCTGCCTTGGCTGCGTCATCCTTCTTGCCGGCCTCTCCGCCTGCACCCATCTGCCGCGCGAGTCCGCCACGCGCACCGTCGGCGTGGTGCAGGTGGACTTGACGCCGGACTATCCCGTGCGGATGAACGGCTACGGCGGGCGGCGCGCAGAGTTTGAAGGCGTCGAGCAGCGTATCCGCGCCAAGGCCCTCGCCATCGGCAGCGACGCGGAAGGCCCGTCCATCCTCATCACCGTGGACAACTGCGGTGTGCCGGAGTGGATCCGCACCGAGCTGCTCAAACGTCTCGCCTCGAAGCGTGTGACCAGCGAGCGCTTCGCCATCTGCTCCAGCCACACGCACTCCGCGCCGATGCTCAACGGCGTGCTCCCAACCATCTTCGGCGTGCCGATCCCGCCGGACCATCAGCGCAACATTGACCGCTACACGCGCGAGTTCACCGACAAGCTGGAGCAGCTCGCACTCGCGGCACTCGCTGACCGAAAGCCAGCGTTGCTCGCGTGGACGAAGGGCGAGGTGAAGTTCGCCAAAAACCGCCGCAAGCCCACGCCCACGGGCTTTCAGAACGCCGAGTATCCAGAAGGCCCAACCGACCACGAGCTGCCGCTGCTGCGCGTGACTTCGCCCGAGGGAATCCTCCGCGCCGTGCTGGTGAACTACGCGTGCCATTGCACGACGAGCGGCCTGAACAAAATCCACGCCGACTGGGCGGGCAGCGCGCAGCTCGCCATCGAGAAGGCGAATCCCGGCGTCGTCGCGCTCACGGCCATCGGCTGCGGCGCGGACCAGAACCCTTACCCGCGCGGCACCTACGAGCTGGCGGACAAGCACGGCCAGTCGCTCGCGGATGAGGTGGCACGGCTGTTGAAGGACGGCAAGTTCACCGAGCTGCGCGGCCCGCTCACCGGGGTGACCAAGCGCATCGAGCTGCCATACGACAAGCTGCCCACGCGCGCGGAATGGGAAGCTGCCGCAAAGAAACCCGGTGCGGAGGGCTTGCGCGCAAAGTTCGCCCTCGCCAAGCTGGACAAGGGCGAGAAGATTGCCGACCGTCTCCCATATCTCGTGCAGGTCTGGAGCTTCGGCGGCGACCTCGCGATGGTTTTCCTCCCGGGCGAAGTCGTCGTGGACTACGGCCTGCGCATCAAGCGCCAGTTCGACGGCACGCGCATCTGGGTGAACGCCTACGCGAACGACGTGCCCTGCTACATCCCCTCGCGACGCGTGTGGGACGAGGGCGGCTACGAGGCGGCAGGCGCGATGGTCTATTACAACCGACCGACGCGCTTCGACGGCACACAGGAAACGCGCATCTTCAGCGCAGTGCGGGCGCTGATGCCGAAGGGCTTCGCCGCTTCGACCAAGTAAGCTTTCGCCCGCTTTGCCAGCCGACCCATCCACATCATGAACTGTTCCCATCGCCCGCTCGTCTTCCTCCTTCTCTGCCTCTCGCTCGCCGCGACGTGTGCCGCCGATCTCGCCATTCCCGACAACGTCACCTTCGAACGCGACATCGTTTACGCCGAAGCTGGCGGCGCGAAACTCCAGCTCAACCTCGCGCGGCCCAAGGGCGCGAAGGGACCGCTCCCCGTCGTGCTGTGCATCCACGGCGGCGGGTTCCGTGCTGGCAGCCGCGAGGGCTACAACAAGCTCGTTCTCACGCTCGCCCAGCGCGGCTTCGTGGCGGCGACCATCAGCTACCGGCTCGCGCCAACGCACCAGTTCCCCGCCGCTGTCCACGACACGAAGGCCGCCGTGCGATGGCTCCGCGCCAACGCGGCGAGGCTCGGCATTGACCCGGCGCGCATCGGCGTGACGGGCGGCTCGGCGGGCGGGCACCTCGCGCAGTTCCTCGGCGTGACGGCGGGCGTGAAGGAGTTCGAGGGCGCGGACAATCCCGGCTTCTCCAGCGCCGTGACGTGCGTGGTGAACGTGTATGGCCCGAGCGACTTCACCAAGTCCTACGGCAAGAGCGTGGACGCCCATGTCGTGCTGCCGATGTGGCTCGGCGGCGACGTGGACACCGCGCGCGCGAAGCACATCCAGTCCAGCCCGCTCAACTGGGTCACGCCCAGTGCCGCGCCCACGCTCATCCTCCACGGCACCGAGGACAAATACGTCGCCTACGAACAGGCGCTGTGGATGCGCGACCGCCTCACGGCCTGCGGCGTGCCGGTGCAGTTGCTGACGCTGGAAGGCGCGGGCCACGGCTTCAAGGGCGCGGACGCGGAGAAGTCCGAGGCGGCGCTCCTCGCCTACTTCGAGCAGCGGCTCAAGAAGTGACGGATTTGCGGATTGACGGTCTCCTGCTCGCCGATACGATACGCGCCCTTGTCGGTCTGAAATTGAACCTTAACGAACACGAAACCTATGGCAGTGAAAGTTGCAATCAACGGATTTGGCCGCATCGGCCGCCTCGTCTTCCGCGCGATGGTCGAGCAGGGGCTCGTCGGCAAGGAAGTCGAAGTCGTCGCGGTCGGTGACATCGTCCCCGCCGACAACCTCGCTTACCTCCTCAAATACGACTCCACCCAGGGTCGCTTCGCTGGCACGGTCAGCTCGAAGAAGTCCGCCGCCGACAAACTTGAAGACGACATCCTCATCGTGAACGGCGCGGAGATCCGCGTCGTTTCCGCGAAGTCCCCCGCGGAGCTGCCTTGGAAGGCGTTGGGCGTGGACATCGTCATCGAGTCCACCGGCCTCTTCACCGAGGCGGAGAAGGCCAAGGGCCACATCGTCGCCGGCGCGAAGAAGGTTATCATCTCCGCCCCCGCCAAGAACGAGGACATCACCATCGTCATGGGCGTGAACCACGAGAAGTATGATGCCGCCACGCATCACATCATCTCGAACGCGTCCTGCACCACGAACTGCCTCGCACCCGTCGTCCACGTCCTCCTCAAGGAAGGCTTCGGCATCGAGGAAGGCCTGATGACCACCATCCACGCCTACACCGCCACGCAGAAAACCGTGGACGGCCCGAGCCAAAAGGACTGGAAGGGCGGACGCAGCGCGGCCATCAACATCATCCCCAGCACCACCGGCGCGGCCAAGGCCACGGCGCTCGTCTGCCCCGAGGTGAAGGGCAAGCTCACCGGCATGGCGTTCCGCGTGCCCGTGCCGACCGTCTCCGTGGTGGACCTCACCGTGCGCACGGTGAAGGAGACTTCCCTCAAGGAGATCAACGCCGCGATGAAGGAGGCCAGCGAGACCTACCTCAAGGGCATCCTCGACTACACCAGCGACGAGGTCGTCAGCGGCGATTTCATCCACGACAAGAACAGCTCCATCTACGACTCCACCTCGGGCGTCGAGCTGAACAGCCGCTTCTTCAAGCTCGTAAGCTGGTATGACAACGAGTGGGGCTACAGCAACCGCGTGGGCGACCTGCTCAAGCTCATCATCAGCAAGGGCCTGTAAGCCCGGCTCAAAACGAATTCAGCGAACGGCGTTCCGGAAACGGGACGCCGTTTTGCTTTCGGCCTTTCGGTCTTCTGCCCTCCATCGCCCCGCACGGTCTGACCATTTCTGAATGTGATTCGGCGGAATGGGTGGGGAACCACGACGCGCTTTGACTCCCTCTCCCTTCCTCGGAGAAGGGGAGAGGGTTGGGGTGAGGGGTTGCGTGCGTCGGCGTTGGCGGCCCCACCCCTCCTCCGGCCTTCGGCCACCTCCCCTCCTCCGAGGAAGGGGGAAGGATCGCTCCATAGCGTTCGGTTGCATTTCGCCGACTGGCGTTGCGAGCTGGTATCAGCCCGTTCCGCTCACGGAGTCCTCGGGGCCGCCGACTTGGGCACGAACTTCAGCGCGACCCCGTTGATGCAGTAGCGCTGGTCCGTAGGCGTTGCGAAGCCCTCGCCCTTGAAGACGTGGCCGAGGTGGCCGTTGCACTTCGCACAGAGCACTTCCACGCGCACGCCGCCGAAGCTCCGGTCCTCCCGCGTGCGGACGTTCTTCGCGTTCGCCGGGTCGTAAAAGGACGGCCAACCGCAGTGCGAATCGAACTTGTGCGCGGAGGAAAACAGCTCGGCCCCGCACCCGCCGCAGACGTAAGTGCCCGCGCCCTGTGCCTTGAACTCCTCGTAAGCCTTGCCGTGCGCCCGCTCCGTGCCCGCCTCGCGCAGCACGTGGTATTGCTCCGGCGTGAGCAGCTTGCGCCACTCGGCGTCGGTCTTGGTGACGGTGTTCGTCTCCGCGGGTGTGGCGGGGGGATGGCTTGGAGTGGGCATGGCGAGCGGAGGTGTTTCCTTCGGTGCGCAGCCAACGAGCACAGCCAGCGTGAGGCCGAGCACGAGGCGGGTGTGGATGCGATTCATGCGGAGACCATACGTGGAGCCGCGTGCCGTGCAAGGCGGCGGGCGAAAATTCTCTTAACCTCCCGCCTCGCTGCGTCCGTCTCTCCGCGCGTATGCTTTCGCCGATGCGCCTGACGACAATCCTACTCGCCGTTCTCTTTGCGAACTCTGTGCCCATTCGCGGCCAATCCCACGCCGCACCTGCGAAGCCCAACATCCTGCTCATCTACATTGATGACCTCGGCTGGGGCGACACCGGCTGCTATGGCGCGACGGCGGTCAAGACGCCCAACGTGGACCGACTCGCGCGCGAAGGGCTGCGCTTCACCGATGGTCATTGCACCTCCGCCACCTGCACGCCTTCGCGCTACGCAATGTTCAGTGGCGAATACCCGTGGCGCAAACGCGGCACCGGCGTGCTACCCGGCGATGCCGGCCTCGTGCTCGAACCGGAACGCGGAACGCTCCCGCTGACCTTGCGCGGTGCGGGTTACACGACCGGCGCGGTGGGCAAGTGGCACCTCGGCCTCGGGCCGCAGGGCGGGCCGGATTGGAACGGCGAAGTCAAACCCGGCGCACGCGAGGCGGGCTTCGACTTCAGCTTCATCATGGCCGCCACCGGCGATCGCGTGCCGTGCGTTTACGTCCACAACGGCCGCGTGGCCGGCCTCGACCCGAAGGACCCGATTGAAGTGAGTTATCAAAAGCCCTTCCCCGGCCTGCCCACCGGCAAGGCGAATCCCGAGCTGCTCAAGATGCACCCGAGCCACGGCCACGACATGGCGCTCATCAACGGCATCAGCCGGATCGGCTACATGAAGGGCGGCACAGCGGCGCACTGGAAGGATGAGGACATGGCCGATGTCTTCACGCGCCAGGCCATCGGCTTCATCGAGGCCAGCAAGGACAAACCTTTCTTCCTCTACCTCGGCACGCAGGACATCCACGTGCCGCGCGTGCCGCACCCGCGCTTCGTCGGGAAGTCCGGCATGGGCCCGCGCGGCGACGCCATCGTGCAAATGGATTGGTGCGTGGGCGAACTGCTCGCCGCGCTCGACCGCCTCAAGCTCACGGAGAAAACCATGGTCGTCTTCAGCAGTGACAACGGCCCGGTGATTGACGACGGCTACAAGGACGACGCGGTCACGAAGCTCGGCGCGCACAAAGCCGCCGGCCCGTGGCGCGGCGGCAAATACAGCAACTTCGAGGCGGGCTCGCGTGTGCCGTTCATCGTGCGCTGGCCGGGCCGCGTGAAGCCCGGCGTCTCGGCCGCGCTCGTCTCGCAGCTCGATTTCCACGCGTCCTTCGCCGCGCTCGCAGGCCCGAAGCTGGCCGAGCCGCGCGACAGCCAGAACATTCTGCCCGCGCTGCTCGGCGATTCGCCGAAGGGCCGCGACTCGCACGTGGCGAGCGCAGGCGTGCTCTCGCTGCGCGCCGGGAATTGGAAATACATCAGCCCCGGCCAAGGCCCGAAGCGCAACGCGAGCACCAACACCGAAATGGGCAACGACTCCGTCGGCCAGCTCTACGACCTCGCCGCCGACCCCGGCGAAACCAAGAACCTCGCGTCCGAGCAGCCGCAGCGCGTCGCCGAGATGGTCGCGCAGTTGGAGAAGATTCGCAGCGCAGGCCGCCTGCCTGCGGACCTGCCGGGCGCGAAGGATGGAAAGAAACAGAAACAGCCGTAGTCCATTTACCGTCAGGTTACCCAACATGAAAACTCCCCGCCTCCACCTCCTCGCATTGCTCTGCGGCCTCGGCTGCCAAACCTTTGCCGCCGATACACCCCCGAAGAAACCCGCTGATGCCGCCAAGGCAAAGGCCGACGCGCCCAAGAAAGCCGCGCCCGCGGTGGTCGTGCAGCCCAAGCCCACCGCGGCGAACGTGGCTTACGGCAAGCACGAGCGGCAGGTGCTTGATTTCTGGAAGGCCGAGTCCGCCACGCCCACGCCGCTGCTCTTCTACATCCACGGCGGCGGCTGGCAGGGCGGCGATAAGAACCGCACCGGCGGCATCGAGGGCTACTTGAAGGCGGGCATTTCCGTCGTGGCCATCAACTACCGCTACATCGCGCAGGCGACGGCGGACGGCGTCGTGCCGCCGGTGAAAGGCCCGCTGCACGACGCGGCGCGCGCGCTTCAGTTCGTCCGCAGCAAGGCCACCGAGTGGAACATCGACAAGCAGCGCATCGGTGCGAGTGGCGGCAGCGCGGGTGCATGTTCTAGTTTGTGGCTCGCGTTCCATCCTGACCTCGCCGACCCGAAGAGCGCTGACCCCATCGCGCGCGAGTCCACCCGCCTCTGGTGCGCCGCCGTCATCGGCGCGCAGACCACGCTCGATCCGAAGCAGATGAAGGAGTGGACCCCCAACAGCAAATACGGCGGCCACGCCTTCGGCTTCAAGGGCGACGCGGAAAAGAAGCTCTCGCAGTTCGACGAGTTCCTCGCCAAGCGCGACACGATCCTGCCGTGGATCGCCGAGTATTCCCCCTACGC
>SXTU01000025.1 GCA_005791875.1 Verrucomicrobiales bacterium | reverse complement strand
GGGAAGGGTCGTAGTTCAACCCGAAATGTTTCGAGGGAAGGTCACTGAACGCCCGCCGCCAGATGACCGGCGTCGTCATCAAGTTCTTCCCGCCCGGCCACTCGTCGCGCGTGAAGGACATCGGGCAGTTCTCGATGCCCACCTTCACGTCGTGGTCCTCGGCAAAGGCGATCAACGGCCGCCACGTCTTGAGAAAACGCGGCCAATTGTCATCCAAACTCCTTGTCCAGTCGCGCCCGACGAACGTGTTCACGTTCTTGAGGCCCAGCCCGGCAGCCGCGCGGATCACCTTGCGGAGATGCGCCACCGCGACCTTGGCCACCGCGGGATTCGGGTCGAGCGGATTGGGATAATAGCCCAGCGCAGTGAGCGACACTTGGTGCTTGCTGCACAACCCGTGGACTTCCTCCGCCCGCCCCCGCGTGAACCCCTCCACATTAATGTGCGTGACCCCGGCGAACTTCCGGTCCGCCCGGCCCACCGGCCAGCACATCACCTCCACGCAGCGGAACCGCTCGGCAGCGGCGAAGGCCAAGACTTGGTCCAAGGAAAGCTCAGGGAGAATGGCGGAGACGAAGCCGAGTTGGAACATGGGCGGAGGCTAGCGAAATGCGCGTGTGCCTGTCGAGAGGCTCCACTATAACCGCCTCACCCTTTGAGCTTCCGCTCGAGCATTTCACCGACGAGGGCGGGGTTCGCTTTGCCCTTGGAGAGCTTCATGACTTGGCCTTTGAGGGAGTTGAGCGCGGCGAGCTTGCCCGCACGGTAGTCGGCCACGGCGGCGGGGTTCGCGGCGAGGGCGTCGTCGCAGAATTTCTTCAGCGCGCCGGCGTCGCTCACTTGCGCGAGGCCCTTTTCCTGCACGATGGCGGCGGGGGCTTGCCCGGTGGCAAACATTTCCGCAAAGACGGTCTGCGCAGCGGAGTTGCTGATCGTCTTGTTCTCGACGAGGGCGACTAAGTCCAGCAGCGCGGCGGGCTGGAACCGGAGGTCGGTGAGGGTGAGTGGCTCGGATTGCGGATTGCGGATTGCGGATTGCGGATTTTCGAGCTGCTCGGCTGCCTGACCTTGGTGGATACGGGAGTTTTCCTCGGCGAGCTTGGCCTGGAGGTTGTTGATGACCCAGTTGGCAATGGTCTTGGGGCTCTTGGTCTGCTTGGCAATACTCTCGAAGTAGCGGCCAAGTTCTACATTGCTGCGGAAGACCTCGGCGTCGCCGGCGGGGAGCTGGTAATCGCGCATGAGGCGCTGCTTGCGCACGAGCGGCAGCTCGATGAGGCGCGTGCGGACGGCGGCAATCCAGTCGTCGGCCGGCTGCATCGGCATGAGGTCGGGCTCGGGGAAGTAGCGGTAGTCGTGGGCGTGCTCCTTGGTGCGCATTTCCTCGGTGATGCCGGCGACGTCGTCCCAGCGGCGCGTGGATTGCACGAGTTTGCCGCCCTGGGAGAGGACTTCGATCTGCCGGGCAATCTCATACTCCGCCGCGCGCCGCACGCCGGAGAAGCTGTTCATGTTCTTGATCTCGATCTTCGCGCCCAGGGTGGCCGTGCCCTTGGGGCGGACGCTGATGTTCACGTCGCAGCGCACCATGCCCTTCTCCATGTCGCAGTCGGAGATGCCGCCTTGGTGGAGAATCTCCGTGAGGGTGTTGAGATACGCGTGGGCCATGTCCGCGCTGGTGAGGTCCGGCTCGGAGACGATCTCGAGGAGCGGCACGCCGGCGCGGTTGAAGTCCACGCCGGAGTGGCGGTCGAAATGGGTCAGCTTGCCAACGTCTTCTTCCAAGTGCGCACGCGTGATGCGCACCCGGGCAAGGCCGTCGGTGGAGCCGGGGCCATTGAACTCGAAGTCCACATGGCCGTGCGCGGTGCTGGGCTGGTCGTATTGGGTGAGTTGGTAGTTCTTCGAGGCGTCGGGGTAGAAGTAATTCTTCCGGTCGAACTTCGCGTGGCGCGGAATCTCGCCGTGGAGCAGCAGGCCGGTGAGCACGGTGAGGCGGAGGGCCTCCTCGTTCGGCACGGGCAGCACGCCGGGCAGGCCGAGGCAGACGGGGCAGACGTGGGTGTTCGGGGGCGCGCCGAAGTCGTTGGCGCAGCCGCACCACATCTTCGACTTGGTCTTGAGCTGGACGTGCGTTTCGAGACCGATGACAGCTTCGTATTCCATAAAGGGCGAGGAAAGCCTAACCACGGATGGACAGTGATGGACACGGATATTTCGGAGGCGAGGCAAGGCTCCCGAAGCGCGTGGTTAAACCCAGCGCAGGTAGGGCGCGTCTGTCCTCAGCGCGCCGTTGAACCATCCGGACACGCAAGCCGACGCGCTGGGGACAGGCGCGCCCTACCAAGACCGGCAGACCGGTTCACTTCTTGTTCTTGCTGCGCGCCTGCTCCAGCAGCCACGTGTAGAGCGCATCGGTGCGGTAGGCGTCGTCCCAGCAGTTGTGCCCCACGCCGGGATACTCGGTGTATTTCGAGTTCGCGCCGGCCTTCGTGAGCGCCCCTTGCATGTCGCGACTGGCCTTCACCGTGCCTTCGCGGTCCTTGTCGCCGCAGAAATTCCAGATGGGCAGGCGGGCGGCGGCGAACTTCTCCGCGTTGGCCGTGTTCGGCCCGGAGCACATCGGCACGATGGCTGCCCATGCGGGAGGGTCTTTCGCGGCGATGCTCCAGGTGCCGCTGCCGCCCATCGAGAGGCCGGTGAGATAGACGCGGTCGGGGTCGGTGCCGAACTCGGCCTGCGTCTGCTTGAGCATGGCGAGCGCCCACTTCGCGTCGGGGCCGTCCGCGAGCCAGTTCGAGCCGGTCTGACATTGAGGGATGACGGTGACGAAGGGGAAGGTCCCTTTGCGCTTCCAGATCGCGGGCCCGAGGCCGACCATGATCTGATCAATGTTGTTTCCCCCGCGCTCGCCGGAGCCGTGCAGGAAGAGCATCACAGGCGGCTTGATGCCCGGATCGAGCTTCGTCGGCACGAAGATGACGAACGGGTGCTTCTTTCCTTCGGCGTCGGTGAAGACACGGTTCAAAAACCCGCGCGCCATCGGTTCGGCTGCGGTGAGCGCGAATGAGGTGAGGGCGAGGCAGCCGGCGGCGAGCAGGGGCTTGAGCAGAATGGATTTCATGTGGCGCAAGCTGAAGGAGCATCCGAGCCGGCGCAAGTTGGAAAGCCGCCGCTTCGTCGAGTTGCTCATGTTCTGGGGCGGACGGCAGCGCGGCTTCGACGCCTTCGCCCACAACCCGGCGGACTTCGCGCGGGCCGTGACCTGTTCTGCGCCTCTGATGGACGAGGCGAAGGACCCGCGCGTGTCGGTTGAGGATGTCGGGCGCATCCACGCCGCGCTGCCCGCGTCGGCCAGGCCAACTGTCATTCCCAGGCTCGGTCACCAGTCCGACTTCGAACTTCGGCCTGGGGAGTGGAGTCGCCTTGTCGCCCTAATCTTGGCTCCTCCCGAACCGGCTGGAATTTCGTTGCGGTGAACGTCCGTCTGCGGGATGCGGGGGAAAATTTGCTTGCCGCTTGGAAGCTGAATGCGGTTCATTGATCGCGTCGCTGGAGAGATGGCCGAGTGGCTGAAGGCGCTGGTTTGCTAATCCACATTGGGCATTGCGCGACGACGGACGACCACGCATCAAACCCGCATGAACAAAGGAGATAATCGCACTTTGTCCCAAATAGGTTTCATGCTGTAAAAGCGCACAGAAACGCACTTCCACTGTTGCAATCTGTTGCAACTTTTCAGGCAACTAATGGCGGGTAGAGCCGATGCGCTCAAAGGAACACTTCCGGGCTGACTTTGAAGTGCGTCGCGAGCGTGCGGACGTGAGGGAGGGTCAGGTTCCGCTCACCCCGCAGAATCATCGCGCCCAAGTTGCGGCTGCCACCCAGCAAGCGCGACAGGTCGGCGGCGTTCATGCCGTGTTCGTCCATAAGATGCCGGAGCACGGCCTTGCCGTCGGCGGCGGGCAAGGCCGCGTTGTTGGCGCGGTCGTATTCGTCCACGAAATGCGCCACGGCTTCCAAGTAGTCCGATTGGTCACGATTCAGCGGAAACCCGGCCAGCGACTCCACCACGGCAGCGGCGGCTCGGGCTTCGGCGGCGTTGTGGATGGGCCGGGGCAGGTGTAGCGAGCAAAGCGCGATGTAACTGTCCGGCGCGTCCGCGAAACGGGGGAAGCGTGGACGGGCGGAGGCGGTGAGCGTGTTCATAGTTCGTCCTTCCATCGGTCTTTCGAGTAGTCGGCGTGCGTCAGGAATCGGAGTGCGAAGCAAAGCTGCCGGTTGTAGTGAAGCGCGGCCACGAGTCGGTAATGGTTCCCGCGCACGTTGAAGACGGTGACGGTGCGCTTGCTCGCCACGGCGATTTGGTCGGCGTGCGGGAACACTCGGCGAAGGGCGACGAAGTGCGGGAACTCGTGGGCTTCAATGAGCCGCTGCCACACGGCAATGGCTTCTTCGGAGTCGGGGTATTGCCCGGCCCAAGTCCGAAGGGTTGACGGCTTGATAAGTCGCACTGCATACGGAATGTATGCACAGCCGATGCAAGCGTCAACTGGAGTTCGCGCTGGCGGAGGGGATGAAGGCTGCACCGGCAAGGCCATTGTCGGGGAACGCTTCGCCATGCCCCGTGTTTCAGCGGGCAATGCCTAGAAGACGGTCAAGTGGTTTTCCAAAAATGAGTTCCAACCACAGAAGTGTCCCGCTTAAAACGCCAGTAAACATTGATGATTGTCGGTGTCGGGTGATGGGGGCGTGGGTAGAAGTTGAGCCAGGGCCTGTGAAATGGGCATTTTCTCGAAGATCGTGAGGCTCAAAATCTGTAGAATGGTGTAGAGGCTGGCATCCAGATGCAGCCGCTTTTTCAAAATGGCGACGAGCAGATAAACGGCGATGGCGCTCC
>SXTU01000196.1 GCA_005791875.1 Verrucomicrobiales bacterium | reverse complement strand
GTGTTCGCGTTTGCGCAGCAGGCGGGTGGGGCGGACTTGAGCGGTGACTTCGGACTTGGCGTCGGCGCGGACGCGGCGGGGAACAGTGTGATTACCGGCTACTTCAGCGGCACGAGCACGGTTGGTGGCGGGTCGCTGGCAAGCCGGGGCGCGGAGGATGTGCTGGTGACGCGGTTCAACCAGTTCAGCGGCGGCGGGGTGCCTACGCTGGGGCTGCTGCGGAACGGCGCGCAATTTCAGATGCGCTGGCCGCTGGCGTCGTCGAGCTACATCCTGCAAAGCGCAACAAACTTGCTCGCGCCCGTGTGGGTGGACGAGACGAACACGCTGACGCTGAACGGGAGCGAACTGGAGACGGATGTGACGCCGGGGAACAGGGTGCGGTTCTACCGGTTGCGGAAGCCGTAGCGCAGCGGGCCTCGCGGTTGCCGTGGTTTTCGAGATTTGCGTTGAGCATCCTGCTGGGATCGGCTTTATTGCCCACGTCGCCACAGTCACCGCTCAAACTAACTCAGCGCCATGGAAATTACTGACTCCGTCGCCACCATCCTTTCGCACAAGGGCCAGATGCCCGTCCACTCGGTCGCGCCGGAGACGATGGTCTTCGACGCCATCAAGCTCATGGCGGACCGCAACATCGGCTGCGTGCTGGTGATGAACGGCGGCGCGTTGCTCGGCATCCTTTCCGAACGCGACTACACCCGGAAGGTCGTGCTGCAAGGCCGTTCGTCGAAGTCCACCACCGTGCGCGAAATCATGACGACGGATGTCATCTGCGTCACGCCGCAGCACGGTGTCGAGGACACCTTGCGCATCGTCACGGAGAAGCGCGTGCGTCACCTGCCGGTGAAGGACGGCGACCGCATCATCGGCCTGATTTCCATCGGCGACCTCGTGAAGTGGGTCATCAACGCGCAGCGCTCGGCGTTGAGCCAGTTGGAGGCTTACGTCGCGGGCGGGTATCCCGGCTGACACTTCGGCAAAACTACTTTCAATTCCCATCGCAGCCCACGCGTCCACTCCCCACACAAAAGCAGTCCAACTAAAATTCTTATGATGATTCGAATCCCCGGCGAACCCGGCAAAGACCTCTGCGATAAACATCTCGGCGTGACGCGCCGCGACATCCTCCGCATCGGTGGCTCCAGCTTGATGGGCCTCTCCCTCGGCGGCGCGATGAAACTTCAGGCGCTCGCAAACCCCGCCACCGGCGGACGCGGCTGGGGCAAGGCCAAGAGCGTCATCATGATTTACTTGCAGGGCGGGCCGTCTCACTTGGATCTGTGGGATCCGAAGGACAACGTGCCGGACAACGTGAAGTCCGTCTTCGCACCCATCGCCACCAAGCTCACTGGCGTCAAATACACCGAACTCTTGCCCAAGCTCGCGAAGGTGAACGACAAGTTCACCATGATCCGCTCGATGAGCTATACGCCCAACGGCCTCTTCAACCACACCGCCGCCATCTACCAGATCATGACCGGCTACACGACCGACAAGGTCAGCCCGTCCGGCCAACTCGAGCCGCCCAGCCCGAAGGACTTCCCGAACTTCGGCTCGAACATCATCCGCCTCAAGCCCCCCACTGAGCCGATGCTCCCGTTCGTCATGTTCCCGCGCCCATTGCAGGAATCGAACGTCGTCGGCAAGGGCGGCAACGCCGGCTTCCTCGGCAAGGCCTTCGATCCCTACACCCTCTTCCCCGATGGCGATGACCTCGACATGGCGAAGATGGACAAGATCAAGGTGGATGACCTCAACCTCCGCCCGGACATGTTCTCCGTCCGCCTCCAGCGCCGCGCCAAGTTGCGCGACGAGTTGAGCAACGCCTTGCCGGAGATCGAAAAGGCCGTCGAGAACTACAACCTCGACGAATACTACAAGCAGGCGATGAACCTCATCGTCTCCGGTCGCGCCCGCGAAGCTTTCGATCTCAACCAGGAGCCGGACAAGCTCCGTGACCGTTACGGTCGGAACACGTTCGGCCAAAGCTGCCTCCTAGCCCGCCGCCTCGTCGAAGCCGGCACCCGCGTCGTGGAACTCATCTGGCCCAAGGTCGCCAATTCCGACCGCCACTCGTGGGACGTCCATGTCGGCCTCAACGACCGCATGAAGAAGGAGAGCGGCCCGATGCTCGACACCGGTCTCGCCGCCCTCTTCGAGGACTTGGATTCGCGTGGACTGCTCTCCGAGACCCTCGTGGTCGCCATCGGCGAGTTTGGTCGCAGCCCGCAGAAGGGCGTGAGCACCTCCGGCAACGGCAACAGTGCTGACGGCCGCGACCATTGGCCGTATTGCTACACCAGCGTCATGGGCGGCGCGGGCATCAAGCGCGGCTACGTCCACGGCCAGTCGGACAAGACCGGCTCTGCACCTGTCGAGGACCCTGTCCACCCGGCCGAACTCCTCGCCACCATCTACCACAGCTTCGGCATTGACCCGGAGACGGTCGTGATGAACCACCTCAACCAGCCACGGGAACTCGTGAAGGCCAAGGCTGTTACGAAGCTTTTTGCGTAAGGCGAGTCGATGCGACAGCGGGGAAGGGCCGAGCCATTGCGGGCCTTCTGGGCTTGAAACTGTGCCTTGAGGAAGCAACCTGCCTCAGTTGGTTTCGGGTCAAAATACGCAATCCTCAGCCTAGACAACGATCACCGAAAAAAGATTGTTAGAAGTCGCCGAACGCGGCAAAAACATTGTTGAGACGGGCGACGAACACGGCACTTCAGGCCACCGTCTGGTGCGGCGAACGCAAACTAAACGAAAGCAAATCATATGTTCTGGAATTGTGGCAATCACCCTGATCAGGATCTAAACCCAAACTTTTACGCCACCCGGCGCGACTTTTTGAATCGCGTGGGCACTGGCTTTGGCGCGCTCGCGCTGGCCTCCCTGTTCGCTGACCAAGCCAAAGGACAGCAGGCCCCTAGTGGCTTGCTAGCCCCCAAGCAGCCGCACTATCCCGGCACCGCCAAGCGTGTCTGCCACATCTACCAGAGCGGCGCGCAGTCGCACATCGACACTTGGGATCCGAAGCCGGAACTGGCCAAGTCCGAAGGCAAGTCTGCTGGCGGAATGGGCCGTGGCCGCTTGCTGCCAACGCAATTTGAGTTCGCCAAGTCGGGCAAGAGCGGTTTGGAGATGTCCTCGATCTGGCCGGAGCTGGCGAGCAAGTGCGCGGATGACCTGTGCGTCATCCGCTCCTGCTGGACGGATGTTCCGGCGCACGAGGAAGCTACAAAGATGATGACCAGCGGCGACTTCCGTCTGCCGAAGCCCTCCATCGGCTCGTGGGTCACATATGGCCTCGGCTCGGACAACCAGAACCTCCCGGCCTTCGTCGCGATGAACCCCGGCGGCTTCCCCAGTGCGGGCAACGCCAACTGGCAGTCGGCCTTCATGCCTGGCGCGTATCAGGGCACTTACGTGGACCCGACCAACACGCGCATTGAGCAGATCATCGAGAACATCAAGGGCCAGTTTATCGGCTCCAGCGCCGAACAGCGCCAGCAACTCGACCTCCTCAGCCGCCTCAACGAGATTCACAAGCAGAAGCGCCAGGCGGACGGTCAGCTCGACGCGCGTATCCAGTCCTTCGAACTCGCCTACCGCATGCAGACGGATGCCACCGAGGCGTTCGATTTGTCCAAGGAGCCGGACCACGTCCTCAAGCTTTACGGAGCCGACTCGATGGATCGCGGCATGGCCACTCAGGCCCGCCAGTTCATTCTCGCGCGTCGCCTTCTGGAGCGCGGCGTGAAGTTCGTCCAGTGCTGGAACGGCGGCTGGGACCACCACGGTGGCATCCTCACCGCAGCGAAGGCTCGCGCAGGCGCGATTGACAAGCCTATTGCTGGATTCCTCCAAGATCTCAAGCAGCGTGGTTTGCTCAAAGACACGTTGGTGGCCTCCAGCAGCGAGTTTGGCCGCAGCTCCACGGAAGACAATGCCGGTGGCCGCACGCACAACGCCAAGGCCTTCAGCTCATGGCTCGCGGGTGGCGGCATCAAGGGCGGCACCGTTTATGGCGCGACCGACGAGCTTGGCAGTGCCGCAGTGGAGAACAAAGTGCACACGCATGAGTTCCACTCGACCATCCTGCACGCGCTGGGCTTTGACTCTGAGAAGCTCACGTTCCGCTCCGGTGGTCGTGATTTCCGCCTGACCGACGTGTCGGGCGCGCAGCCGGTGAAGTCCATCTTCGCGTGACATCTTGGTGAAACCAAGCCGGGCGCGTGTTTCACCACGCGCCCGGCCTTCAGTTTAGAGACAAGCAATTTGGAACCAGTCAGCCAGCACAGCGAGACATGCCTATGAAATCCATGCTGAAACTTGCGGTTGTGGTGACGGTCACCCCGTTCATCGCGCCAGTCTTTGCGCAGGACAAACCCCTTACGGCGGAGGAGAACGAGTTCTTCGAATCCAAGATTCGGCCCGCGCTGATCGAGCACTGCCACAGGTGCCATAGCGCCGATAAAGACGCCAACATCAAGGGTGGCCTCCAGCTAGATTCCAAGGCCGGCCTGCTCAAGGGTGGCTCCACTGGCCCCGGCCTGGTGGTTGGCCAGCCTGATCGCTCTCTTATCATCAAGGCCATCCGGTTCACTGATCCGAACCTCCAGATGCCGCCGAAGAACAAGCTGCCCGACTCCGTCATCGCGGACATGGAAAACTGGGTGCGGATGGGCGCGCCCGATCCTCGCACCGGAAAGGCAGCGGCGGTGCTCAAGACAGATGAGGATCTCGCCAAGGCCAAGAAACACTGGGCATTCCAGACCGTCGTCAAGCCCCAACCGCCCGTGCCCAAGGCGCATCTGAAGACATGGATCCAGAACGACATTGACCTCTTTGTCCTGGCCAAGTTGGAGGAGAAGGGCCTGTTTCCTTCGCCGATGGCAGACAAGTGGACACTGGTGCGTCGCGCCTACTTTGACCTCCTCGGAATGCCCCCGTCCGCGAAGGAGGCCGAGGATTTTGTCAATGACACGTCCAAGGACGCCTGGCCCAAACTGCTGGACAAGCTTCTCGCTTCCCCCCACTACGGCGAGCGCTGGGGTCGCTACTGGCTGGACATCGCCCGGTATGCCGACACGCGCGGCGGCGGCAACAACAACAACCGCATGGGCGACAACCGCCTGCTTCACGCCTACACCTATCGCGACTGGGTCGTGAACGCCCTCAACGAGGACATGCCTTACGACAAGTTCCTCAAGTATCAGATCGCGGCGGACTGCATGCCGGGTGCGGAAACCAAGAACCTCGCGGCCTTGGGCTTCATCACGCTCAATCGCGGCGTGAACAACCAGCAGGAGCGGATTGACGACCGGATTGACGTGGTCACGCGCGGGACGATGTCTCTCTCCGTCTATTGCGCCCGTTGCCACGATCACAAGTTCGACCCCATTCCGACGAAGGATTACTACTCGCTCTACGGCGTGTTCGATAGCAGCGCCGACGCGATGACCAAGCCCTTGCTCCAAAAAGTGGAAGACACGAAGGAGTATCGCGACTATCTGGCCAAGCAGGCTGGCATTGAGGCCAGCCGCGAGGGTTACCGCCAGACCCAGCTCGGTTCCTTCGTGAGTGAGGCCAAAGGCAAGACGATGGAATACATGATGGCTGTCCACTACGCGAAAAGTGGCAACACGAACTACATGTTCGACGACCGCGCCGGCCAGACGCGTTTCGAGACGGTGACGAAGCTGCAGTTCGAGGTCGCCGGCCCTTGGAAGCGCTACCTAAGCCAGCGTAACAAATCCACCGACCCAATCTTTGGCCCCTGGCACGACTACAGCAAGCTCGTCGAAGAGGATAAAGTGTCCGACAAGGAGTTCGCTGCCAAGAGCAAGGAACTCGCAGCCAAGTATATGACCAAGGATGGCGAGCCGATGAAGGGCCTCAATCCCCTCGTCGCGCGGGCATTCTCCACACCGATCTCCAACCTCCGCACCGCTGCCGAGCGCTACGCAAAACTCTTCACGGACGCCGAGAAGGCTTGGGTCAGCGTCGTCACGCTCGACTCGAAGAAGAAGAAAGAGGACAGCGACCCCATTCTGAAGAAGCTCTCCGACGCCGTGCAGGAGCAGCTCCGCCAAGTGTTCTACGGCAACGGCTCCCCGGTCAACCTCACCTACGCCACACTCGCGCGCTTTAACAACAACGCCATCGGCAACCGCGAACAGCAGGAGTTTGGCGACCGCATGGACAAGTTGGAAGCCACGCATCCCGGCGCGCCCACCCGCGCCATGGCAGTGAGCGATGGCAATGTCCGTAACGCCAAGGTGCTCATCAAGGGCATCGCCAACAATCCCGGCCCGGAAGTCCCGCGCCAGTTCCTAGAGATTTTGAACCCGAACCGCAAGCCGTTCCCCGCAAAGAGCAGCGGCCGAGCAGAGCTTGCCGAGGAGATCGCCAGCAAGAACAACCCGCTCACTGCCCGCGTGCTCATCAATCGCACATGGATGAACCACTTCGGCGGCGCGTTGGTGCGCACGCCAACGGACTTCGGTGTTCGCGCGGACGATCCCACGCATCCCGAACTGCTTAATTACCTCTCCGCATGGGTCATGGAGAACAACTGGTCCGTCAAGGCGCTGCACAAGCTCATCATGTCCTCGGCCACCTACATGCAGAGCAGCGATGACCGCGCCAAGCCGCTTCTCAGCGACCCGGCGAACCTCTACACATGGAAGATGAATCGTCGCCGCCTCGACTTCGAGGGCTTCCGCGATTCTCTGCTCGCCGTCAGCGGCAAGCTTGACCCGACCATGGGTGGCCGCCCCGTGAAGATCACGCCCGAGGGGCGTAACGATCTGGGTTACCAGGAGAACCCTTATCGCCGCACGCTCTACGGCTACATTGACCGCGGCAATCTCTCCTCGCTCTACCGGACCTTCGACTTCGCCAACCCGGAGGCTACGGCTGGCATGCGCTTCAGCTCCACCGTGCCGCAGCAGGCGCTCTACCTGATGAACAGCCCGTTCGTCGGCGAGCTTGCGCGGGCCATCGTCCATCGCGAGGACGTGAAGAACAAGGTGGACGAGGAGACGCGCATTGAGATGCTCTACCAGATATGCTTCCAGCGCCTGCCGTCAGCCTTGGAGACCAAGATCGGGATGAAGTTCCTCGAGGACCAGTCCGGCGTGAAGGGCAACGATCAGAAGCCCATCTGGCAATACGGCTACGGCCAATACAACCCGCGCACCAAGCAGGTTGGCTTCTTCAAGATGCCGGTTTACACCAACACGCCCACGGCAGGGCGGATGAACGCCAAGAACAACATGGGCATGGCCGGCAACCAGAACGGCCATTACGAGGCCGGCGCCAAGCTGCCCGGGGTCGTCCTGAACCGGGATGGCGGGACCGCCGGGGTCGTCGCGGTCATCCGGCGTTTCACCGCGCCTGTGGACGGCGCGTTCACCATCGAAGGCAGGCTTGCGCAGTATGGCTCCGTGGGTGACGGCGTTAGCGGTTACATCGTCCATAGCCGCTCCGGCCAGATTGGGGCCTATTCGCTGTCCGGCAACAACCGCAGCGTCGCCACCCAGGTTGCGAAAGTGGACGTGAAGAAGGGCGACACGATTGACTTCATCGTGGACAACGGTGGAAAGGGCAACGCCATTGGCGACGTCTTCACCTGGTCACCCACGCTCCGCCTCGGTGGCGCAGCGCCGGCGATGGCATCTGCCTCGCCCACGGCGGCTCCGACCATGATGCTCCCAGGCGGCGCGATGGCTCCCGGTGCAGCGAAGGGTGCCGGCTCGACGATGATGTCGCCTGGCCAGACGGGTGCCGGTGCCTCGGCCGGAACTTGGAGCGCCTCGACGGGCTTTAGCTCGCCTCAGGCAGCCAATCAGAAGCCGCTGGACACCTGGGAGAAATATGCCCAGATGCTTCTCCTCGCCAACGAGGTGAGCTTCGTTGACTGAAGCTCGACAGTAATCTGAACTCGCCGAAGGCCGCCGACAGGCGGCCTTCGTGTTTCCATGAGGCGAATTCCGCGCTTGGAAAACCCCTGCAACTCCGCTCCTCTCTCTTCCGTCCAAATCTCCACGATGCCAGCCGTTCGCCCAGCTTTCCGAGACAGTATCGTTGTCGCACTTTGTGCGGTTCTCATGCCCGCCGCCCTCTCTGCTGCCACCGTGGATTTCGCCCGAGAGGTGCTCCCCATCTTCCAACGGTCCTGCTTCGAGTGCCACGACGCGAAACTACAGAAGGGAAAGCTGCGCCTCGATTCACGAGACGCGGCGCTCAGGAAGCCCGGCACCATCGTCCCCGGCAAGTCCGCGCAAAGTGAACTCGTGCGACGAATCTCGCTGCCCAAGGGCCACGACGATGTGATGCCCAATCGCGGCGAACCTCTCGCCAAGTCGCAGGCGGACATCATCAAGGCTTGGATAGACCAAGGCGCGGTCTGGGGGGAATCCGGGACCGCCGCGAAGCACTGGGCTTACGTGAAACCGGTGCGCCCGGCGGTGCCTGCAGTTCAGAGTTCCAAGCTCAAGGTTCAAAGTCCGGTGGATGCGTTCGTCGTCTCGCGCTTGCAGAAGGAGGGACTGGCTCCATCCCCCGAAGCCCCGCCCGAAATACTCGCTCGTCGCCTCTCGCTCGACCTCATCGGGCTCCCACCGACTCCGCAGCAGGTGGACGCCTTCGTCCGGGATTACCAATCGGCAATCGGCAATCGGCAATCGGCAATTGAAAAGCTCGTGGACCGCCTCCTCGCCTCCCCGCAATTCGGCGTCCGCTGGGCGCGACCGTGGCTCGACTACGCGCGCTACGCCGACTCCCACGGCTTCCAGCGCGACGACTTCCGTGACCTCTGGCCTTATCGCGACTGGGTCGTCAACGCGCTCAACGCCGACCTGCCCTTCACGCAATTCACCATCGAGCAAATTGCTGGCGACCTCCTCCCCAACGCCACCGAGTCCCAACGAATCGCCACCGGCTTCAACCGCAGCGCGCCCACGAACGTCGAGGCCGGCACCGACCCCGAGGAGACGCGCGTGAATCAAATCCACGACCGCGTCAGCACGCTCGGCACCGTCTGGCTCGGCTCCACGCTCGAATGCGCCCAGTGCCACGACCACAAATACGACCCCATCTCCCAGCGCGACTACTACGGCATCTTCGCCTTCTTCAACAACACCGAGCTTGAAGCCGAGCGCACCAACCCGAAAGTCCCCGGCTCCATCCAGTTCAAGGGCCCGATGATGGAACTGCGCGACGCGGTCTACTCCGGCGACCGTGCGGCTATCGCCAGCCGCATCGCTGAAGGCGAGCGAGAGCTCGCCGCCCTGCAAACCGCGGCCGCCGCGGGGCAGTCCGAGTGGGAGGCCACGCTCGCAAAATCCGCCGCCCAGTCCGCGCAGGAACACACTCTCGACATCGCGGACTTTGATTCCACCGGCGGCGCGACCCACGAAATCCTTCCCGACAAGTCCGTCCTCATCAGCGGCGAGCCAGCGCCGGACAAGGACACTTACCTCGTCGAAGTCCGCACTCAACTCACCGGCATCCGCGCCATCAAGATCGAGACGCTCACACACGATTCACTTCCCGGCAAAGGCCCTGGTCGCGGCGATGCCGCGCGCCCGAACTTCGTGCTGAACAATTTCACCGCGACCGCCGCGCCTGCCGCGAAGCCAGAGCAGTCGAAGCCAGTGAAGTTCGTCGCCGCGAACGCCTCGTTCTCGCAAAGCAACTTCCCCGTTCCGAATTTGCTCAACCCGGACAACACCGCGAAGGGCGGATGGGCCATCAACCCGAAGTTCCATGAGCCGCACTGGGCGTTGCTGGAGACGGCGGTGCCGCTCGGCTTCAGCGGCGGAACGGTGTTGCGCTTCAAGCTGGAGCAGAACTTTGGCGGCGGACGCACTATTGGCCGAATGCGTTTGGTCGCCATCACGGGCAGCGTCGGAGGCGCCGCGTTGCCCGCCGAGATCGCCGATGCACTGAAGGTCCCTGCCGCGAAGCGGACTGCGAAGCAGACTAAGTCGCTCGCCGATTTCCGGCTCAAGGACAATCCTGTGCACGCGCGGCTTGAGAAGGAGAAGACCCGACTTGAAGCCGACCTGCTCAAGCTCAAGCCTCCGACCACGCTCGTCATGCGCGAGTCACAGCCCCGCATGAGCACCCTTTTCCAGCGCGGCGAGTTCCGCAATCCCGGCGACAAGGTGGAGCCGCACGTTCCCGACGTGTTGCATCCGCTCCGCCCCGTAGCAGCCGACGTCAGGAGGCTCACTTCAAACACGCAACACGCAACACGCAACACGGAGACAAGTCAGAGCCTCCTCACGTCGGCTCCTACCCGGCTGGATTTGGCCCGCTGGCTCGTCAGCCGCGAAAACCCCCTCGTCGCCCGCGTCACCGTGAACCGCCTCTGGGCCGAACTCTTCGGCCACGGCCTCGTCACCACGCCCGAGGATTTCGGCATCAAGGGCGAGCCGCCCACGCATCCCGAGTTGCTCGACTGGCTCGCCGTCGAGTTCATGGACAACGGTTGGAGCATGAAGAAGCTCCTCAAGACCATCGTGACCAGTGCCGCCTATCGACAGTCTTCGCGCGTCACGCCCGACCTCTTCGCCCGCGACGACCAAAACCTCCTCTACGCGCGCGGCCCGCGCCATCGGCTCGACGCCGAGACTATTCGCGACAACGCCCTTGCCATCGCCGGCCTGCTGAACCCGAAACTCGGCGGCCCGCCCATCCACCCGTATCAGCCCGACGGCCTGTGGGTGAAGGTCGGCGGCCAGCGTTACGACTACGTGGTCAGCCCCGGCGACGAGAAACACCGGCGCGGCCTTTATGTCATCTGGAAACGCGGCGCGCCCTACCCGAGCTTCGTGAACTTCGACGCCAACAGTCGCCTCGCCTGCCGTGTGAAGCGCCCGCGCTCAAACACCCCGCTCCAAGCTCTCACGCTGATGAACGACCCCGTTTACGTGGAAGCTGCGATGACCTTCGCCAAGCGCGTGCTCACCGAGAAGGCCACCGCGAGCGACCGCCTCACCCACGCCTTCCGCCTCGCCACCGCCCGCGCCCCACGCCCCGAGGAACTCGCCACGCTCACCCAGTTGTTGGAATCCTCGCGCGCGACCGACGCGAAGTCCGCGAAGGATTTCGTCGGCAAGTTCGACCTGCCCACCGGCGTGACCGCCGAAGAGTTCGCCGCGTGGTATGCCGTGACGGCGGCGTTGCTGAATCTGGATGAAACGATTACGAAGGGATGACCAGTGAGTTAAGACCCTCTCCGAATGAAAGGAACCATTGTGAGTAACAGCATCACTTGTGAGTCCCTCCGCGAGCCGTGTCTTGAATTGTTTGAACAGCTCAAGGGCGGCGTAACCCCAGAGCGTGCGACCCGGCTGACATGCAACGGTGTAGTCCAACCACACGGGACAAACCGCAATGTTCTCTTGTGGCGAGTGTGGGATCCTCGCTTGCGCAAGCTGGGCTATGACCAGCGATTTGCATGCATTCGTTTCCACTACGACCCCACGCACTGGGAGAATCGAGAGTTCGTCTGGTGCCTCCAACTCTACTTCAACAAGCGGTGTGCCTATCGGCACTCTGAGGCCATACAGAAGCTCATGCTACAGCGCGCTAGTGCCAGTTGTCCGCTTGGGTTCGAAAGGTTCGCCGACGAAAGGCGAGTGCAACTAGCCTGGTATTTCAACCATGCTGGTAGCCCAGAAGCGCTTGTTCCGCTTGTCCTGCCCAAGCTGGTTTTGCTTACCGAGGCCGTAGGTCCGATTTTTGATGAGATGGTCGAGATTAGCTCACGACCTGCGAGCGAAGCTGAACACACCTTGCTTGCTGCAATCCAAAAACTCTCGCGAGGGCTTGCTTCGCCAAACCCGAAGTTAGGGGGCGGGGCGATTTTCAATCGCGGGATTTCCCCTGTATTGAGAGCTAAGGTGATTGCGAAATCCGGCAACGCCTGCGGCATCTGCCGCCAGCCACTGAGCGGTGAAGTGCATATAGACCATATCGTTCCCGTGGCAAGAGGTGGCCTGACTGAGTTGGGGAATCTTCAGGCGACACATGCCGACTGCAATCTGAGCAAGGGGAAAGGACGTGCTTGAGATTTGATTCTTGGAGCCCTCATAATTCGCCCCGCCTATGAACATCTGCCAAATCTTCCTTGGTGCCGCTTCGCGCTACATTCTTCTTATTCTTGCCATCTGCGCCTCAGCCCAGACCAAACCCAAGCCCGCGTTCCAATACCAGTCAGGCGACAGCATCCGCGTGAGCATCCCCACGGCGGACGAGCCGCGCGTGAAGCAGTTCGGGCCGGCGTCGCTGAAGCTGGCGGCGAAGTATCTGGAGGACGGCGCGGTGACTTGGGTGCGCGAAAAATCCTGCGTGAATTGCCACACCACCGGCCCCTACATGACCGAGCGCACGGCGTGGACGAAGCAGTTCGGCCCGGCCAGCGCGGAGGTTCACAAGGACTTCGTCGGCTCCGTGCCGAAGGAAGTGAAGCCGGTGAAGGAGACCGCGACGCGTGGCCACAAGCATTACCCGAGCACGTTCTACAGCGTGTGGCGCAGCCTCGGGCTGGCCGAGTGGGACAAGAACATCACCGGCAAACTCTCCGAGCCGACCGAGCGCTCATTGCGTGACCTGTTCGAACGGCAGTCGGCCAACGGCGCGTTCGTCAGCCACGGCGAGGTGGAGATTCCGCACATCACCACGGACTTCGAGCTGTCGCTGCAAGCCGCGCGCGCCATCACCGCCGCGCCGGGCTGGTTGGCTGACTTGAAGGACGAGACGCTCCTCGCCCGCGTGGCGAAGCTGAAGGACTACCTCCGCACCGGCGCGCCGAAGAACGACTTCGACCGCGTCCTAAAACTCCAACTCGCGCACTATCTGCCGGAGCTGGTCCCGCCCGCCGAGCGCGACGCCGCGTTAAAACTCCTCTCCGCCAAGCAGCACGCCGACGGCGGCTGGACCGTGCGCGACTTCTCCGCACTCAACGACTGGCACTTCGAAATCAGCGACACCGTCCGCAAGCTCGTCACCGGACTGCCCGACGCCGCGAACCCCGAGAGCGACGCCTACATGACCGCGTTCGCCGTCGTGCTGCTACGCCAGAGCAACGTCCCCGCGTCCGACCCGCGCGTGCAGCGCGCCCTCACCTGGCTGCGTCGCGAGCAGCGCGAGACCGGCCGTTGGTGGATGCACTCGCTCTACCGGGGCAACTACCACTACATCACCTACATCGCCACCGCGCAGGCGATGAAGGCCTTCGCCCTGTGCGGTGAGCTGAATTCGGTATCGGCAAATTGATGCGAGCGAAATCAGTTCATTCGTTCCCTCCGCAAGCCCGCGTTCGTAGCAACTCGTTCTCGCCATGAAATTGTTCCTTCCAGCGTTCCTCCTGCTAACCGCACTCGCTACCAACGCTGCCGCGCCCGTGGACGAAGCCAGCGAGCAGAAGCGCCTCGCCATCCCGCTTGGCGGGGATTTCCAGCCGGACCCGAAGGTGCCTGCTTTCGTCGTGGTCGGGCACGGTGGGCGCATTCTCGTGTCGAAGGACGACGGGCAAAAGTGGACGCAGGCGTTCTTCGGTCATCCGGGCGCGGACCACGGGGCGTGGGCGACGAAGGCCGTGGCGTATGGTGGCGGCGTGTTTGTTGTCGTTGTGGGCTGGGGCGGGCCGACCACGTATCTGGCTTCCGAAGACGGCGTGCGCTGGCGGCACCTGACCAAGGGTGACGCGAAGCTGCCGGAGTCGAAGGGCGACGTGCGCGTGATGCCGGGCACGTGGGGCATGGCGGCGGGGAAGGGCGCATTCGTCGGCGCGGGTTACATGACCTTCACGGCCACGCCGGACTTGGGAAAGACTTTCAGCTCGTTCACGATGTGGGGCGCGTTCAAGGACGACGCGCGCGGCCACAAGTTGAGCACGCACCACGTCAGCCCCGTGTATTGCGGCGACGCCAGCGGGCGCTTCCTAGCGCTGGGCGACAATCGCGGCGAAGGCCCGAAGTTCGGCCATCTCTTCGCCAGCGACGACCTCGGCAAAACCTGGCGCTGGCTGAACCCGAAAGGTCTCGAAGCCTCGACCGGTCGCGGCACGCTCGTCGCGAGCGGCAAGCACCTGGTGATGACCGACCGCGACGCGGAGAACGCCTGGACCAGCAGCGACGCGGGCGACACCTGGACCGGCCCGCATCCGACCGGCACGAAGCGCGCGACTTTGAGCGGAGTGCGCGGCGAATTCTGGCTCGCCGGCAAACCCTCGCGCGCGAGCGCCGATGGCAAGACCTGGCGCGAGCTTCCCACCGCAATTCCCGCCGGCCACCTCATCGCGAGCGACGCGGGATCGCTCGTCAGCATCGCGCCCCAGCGCTTCAACATCCTCCGCAGCGGCGACGGTGGAAAGTCGTGGACCGAAGTGCATTCGTATCAGCCACCCGACATCCAAGGGGGCGCGCAAGGTCTGCGGGCCGGGGCGTTCGGCTACTTGAAGCCGTGACGTGAACGCTTTGCTTGGCTTATGCTGCTACCTAACACCGACGCCATGAACGCGACCGTCACGCACCTCGACCTGCTCCACCGGCGGCAGTTTTTCCAACGCGCGGGCTTCGGGGCGGGCGCGCTGGCGCTCGGGGCGATGTTGCGCGGCTCGGCGCTGGGCGCGGCGGCGAACCCGCTGGCGTCGCGGGAGCCGATGTTCGCGCCGCGCGCGAAGCGGGTGATTTTCCTGCACATGATTGGCGCGCCGTCGCAGCTCGACATGTTCGACTCGAAGCCGGAGTTGGTGAAGCGCGACGGCGAGGATTGCCCGGAGTCGCTGTTAAAGGGGCGGCGGTTCGCGTTCATCGGCGGGAAGATGCAGCTCGCGGGCAGCAAGTTTAAGTTCGCGAAGCACGGGCGCAGCGGGCAGGAGCTGTCCGAGACGCTGCCGCACTTGGCGAAGGTCGCGGACGACATCGCCATCGTGAAGACGCTGCACACGGAGGAGATTAACCACGCGCCGGCGCAGATGTTTTTGCACACGGGCTTCGGGCGCGGCGGGCGGCCGAGCTTCGGGTCGTGGGTGACTTACGGGCTGGGCACGGAGAATCAGGACTTGCCCGCCTACACCGTGCTGCTGTCGGGGCCGCTCGGCGGCGCGGGCACGTCGCTGTGGGCGAATGGGTTCTTGCCGAGCGTGCATCAGGGCATTCAGTTCCGCTCCAGCGGCGACCCGGTGCTGTTCTTGAGCAACCCGAAAGGGCAGTCGCAGGACGACCGGCGGCGCATTTTCGACGCGGTGAAGTCGCTGAACGAACGGCAGCTCGCGGACGTGGGCGACCCGGAGATTGCGACGCGCATCAGCCAATACGAGATGGCGTTCAAGATGCAGACGAGCGTCCCGGAGCTGATGGATATTTCGCGCGAGCCGAAGTCGGTGCTCGACCTCTACGGGGCGCGACCGGGCGCGGCGTCGTTCGCGAACAACTGTCTGCTGGCGCGCCGGCTCATCGAGCGCGGCGTGCGCGTGGTGGAGCTTTACGACGCGGACTGGGACCATCACTCCGGTTTGTCTTCGCGTCTGCCCGCGAAGTGTCGCGATGTGGACCAAGGCATGGCCGGGCTGCTCACGGACCTTAAGTCACGCGGCTTGCTCGACGACACGCTGGTCATCTGGGGCGCGGAGTTCGGGCGCACGCCGTTGCGGCAGGGCATTGACGCCGACGGCAAGAGCACGAACCCCGGCCGCGACCATCACAAAGATGCTTACACGATGTGGCTGGCTGGTGGTGGCATCAAAGGCGGCGTGACTTACGGGCGCACCGACGACTTTGGTTTCAGCCCGGTGGAGAATCCCGTCCATGTCCACGACCTCAATGCGACGGTCCTGCATCTCCTCGGCCTCGACCACGAGCGGCTGACCTACAAGTATCAAGGGCGGGAGTTCCGGCTCACGGACGTGCATGGCGAGGTGCTAAGCGGGTTGCTCGCTTGAGCCGGTGCGAGCGGAGTAATGGAGCAATGGAGTGATGACTCGACGACTTCCGTATTTCTCCACCACTCCTTTGCTCCATCACTCCTCTCCAAAAAGCAAACCAGCCGGTGAAGTCTCCTTCACCGGCTAGCGCGTGATTAAGTTGAGGGGCGGCTTACTTCAAGACCGCCGCGTGGAACTCGAACCAGTCGTCGAGGTTGTTCAGGTCCACGGCGCCGGGCAGCGTGCTGCCGTCGTCGGCGAGGCCGCTGGCGCTGAGGATGCCCTTGCGCGTTCCGTCGTCGTGGCAATAGCCGAGGATGGCGAGGTTGTGGCGGTGGATGTCGGACTTGGTGAGTTTCTTGCCGTTCTTGCGGACCCAAGCCTCGAAGGCTGGATACGTCGGCTTGTTGGTGGCGATGAACGCCTTGACCGCCTCGGCATCGAGGCCGAGCGCGTCACAGGTCATCTGGTCGTAGCCCTTGCCGAGGCCGGGATAACCCGCAGCCAGCTTGCCGGCGGCTTCGAGGCAAACCTTCAGCCAAAGGCGGGGGAGGTGAAGCGCGCCGAGGGGGCCGGCGACGCCCGAACTGATCATGGGGACGTAAGTGCTCATTTATATAGTGTCTGTGTTTGAACCGGATTTCGTGCTCAGCTTAGGGAATCGTCTGCGCGCGGGTCAACGGGAAAGTCTCCGATATCCGACCCCTTGCCGGCTACCGGTTACTTGCGCACCAGCACTGCCTTTTTCGCCTTGAGATGCTTCGCCAAGACTTCCTTGTTTCCAAGTGAGGAAGGCCCGCGGACGGTGTCGCCCTTGAGCAGCTTGTAATTGACGAGGGTCTTGCCCACCTGCCCGATGTGACATGTCACACCCTCCATCTGCCAGACTTGGCCGGCTTCGATGGCGGGTTGGGAAACTTGCTTTTTAGGTTTCATTGCGGTTTTGGACGGAATGCGCGGCACGCTCTTCAATGACCGACTTGAGGAGACTTGTAAAGGCTGCGTGTGAGCCTATGATCGGCCCCAATGAAAACAGACATCACGAAGTTCATCGCCATCCGCAACTCGCTCCTCCAGGAGCGCAGCCAGATTGAAGCGCGTCTTGCCCAGATCAACCGGGCACTCGGCGCGAGCGCGCCCGCCGCCCCCGTGGCAGCAGCGCCCCCCGCCGCGCCGACGGGCAAGCGGACGTTCAGCGCCGCCACGAAGGCCAAGATGCGGGCTGCTCAGCAGGCGCGCTGGGCGAAGATCAAAGGCGCAGCCCCAGCTCCTGCTGCCACTGCGAAGAAGGCCAGGCGGAAACTGAGCGCCGCAGGCCGTGCCGCGATTGTCGCTGCCGCGAAGGCGCGTTGGGCGAAGGTCAACGCCGCCAAGGCGAAGGCTGGCAAGTAGTCGGTCAGCAGTTGCGCCAGCGGTTGGCTTCGGCTCAGGCCTGAAGCCCTTGGATGACCACTTCGAGAAACTCCCGCGCGCGTTTCGCCAGCGCGTCCACTTCCGCTGGCTCCTTCGGGCGCGGCACCACGGGGGCGAAGATGTTCTCGCAGCACAACGGCATCTTGAACCCGGTGAAGGCCACCGGGGCGAGCAGCTTGTAGTGGTCAATCTCCCCGAAGCCGGGCCCGCAATCCTCGTCCTTTGGGAAGTTCCGGTGGTCCTTGATGCAGCAGCTGCGCACCTCGGACGCGCACAGCTTGATGTCGGGGATGGGGTCGAGGTCGAGGTAATCCATCACGTTCCCCGCGTCGTAGTTCACCTTCACGCCGGCGTCGTTCACCTCGCGGGTGATGGCCGCGCACGCCGCGCCGGTGCCGGTCTCGCCGCCGTGCTGCTTCACGACCAGCAGCACGCCGAGGTCGCGCGCGATGGGGCCGAGCTGCTTGAGGCGCTTCACCCACAACTCGCGGTTGCCGCCCTTCGTGTGGCCGAACGTGAGCACCTGCGGCACGCGCGCCGCGCCCGCTTGTCGCAGCCGGTGCGTGAGGACTTCGAGCGCGTTCGCCGCCTCCGGGTAAATCGTCGAGAACATCATCAGCGGTTCGAGGCCGAGGTCACGGCAGCGCGCGGCGAGTTCTTTGGCGCGTTCGGTTGGCGCGTCGGGAGCAAGGACGGGCACGGGCTTGCCGCCGTCCTCCTTGTGCGTCGTGCCCCACGCCAGGTGCCGGTAGCCGGCGGACTGGATGCCCGTGAGCGCACGCTGCAACGGGAACTGCGACCACGGCAGCGTCATGCAGGCGATTTGGAAATCCGTCTTGCGCTGCGGCTCGGCAGCAAAGGAGCGGGCGAGCGCAAGCGAAGGCAACGCGGTGGCGCTCAAGCCTAGGAAGTGGCGGCGATCAACAGTGGAGGGCATGGCCGATTCTGTAGCCGACATTCCCAGCGAGTGCGAACCGAAAAGCACCCGTAGCAGCCGACGTGAGGAGGCTCACTTCAAATCCAGTCTGGGCGGTGATAAGCTCCCGCCATGACCATCACTCCTCGACTTTTCGAAGCATTTCTCAAGTGCCCGACCAAATGCTGGCTCAGGTTCACCGGCGAGCCGCCTGCGGGAAATGCCTACGCCGAATGGGTCCAGACCGAAACCGAATCGTATCGGGCCGATGCAGCCAGGCGCTTGATTGCGAATGCACCCGAAGCCGAATGCGCCATTGCACCCGCCTCAACGGATCTCAAGACGGCCCAGTGGCGATTCGCCGTGGACATCGAACTTCGTAGCAGCCGAGGTAACGAGGCTCAAACTTCCTCGCCCGAAATCAATCAGAGCCTCCTCACGTCGGCTGCTACCGTTGAATCCCGCCTCCACGCCGTCGAGCGCATCCCATCCGAGGGGCGAGGTAAGGCCGCACAGTTCATCGCAATCCGCTTCATCTACCGGAACAAGGTCACCTCAGACGACAAGCTGCTGATGGCCTTCGACGCCTTCGTTCTCTCCGAACTGCTTGGGCGCGACGTCAGGCTCGGCAAATCCATCCACGGCGACGACCACGCCACGCTCAAGGTAAAGACCTAGTGTGGTGAGCGAGTAGTTCGCTTACAAAGGGTGGCGACGCGGTCGAGGATGAGTTCGGCGGTGGCGGTCCAGACGAAGGGCTTGGGCGCACGGTTGTTGGCCGCTATGTAAGCGTCGATGGCGGTGATGAGTTCATC
>SXTU01000195.1 GCA_005791875.1 Verrucomicrobiales bacterium | reverse complement strand
GACCGCCGTGAACTACATCCAAGGCGTCGTGCGCGTGCCAGCGGGCTTCGTGGAAGTGAAGACACTGGAATTCGCGCCCGGTCAAGTGACCTTCGTCTCCACCACCGGCCAGCGCGTCACCGCGCCGGTGCGGCATGAGTTCCTGAAGGCGGGCAAGCTGTAGAATGACGCCGTCGACTCACTCGTTCTCACGCTTCCTCGCCGCCTACGGGATGGTCTTCGTGCTGGCGCTGCTCTGCGCGTTCTTCAGCTTCGCGACTTACACCGAGCAGCACCCCAGCGGCGCACACGCGGCACGCCAGCTCGCCAGAAGCATCACAACTCAGATCGGCAACTCCCCGCGCGTCCTCATCGTCGTGCCGAACCAACCGGACGCGGACGCGTTCGCAACCGCACTTCACACCGCGCTCACGAGTGCCGGTGCGACCGTCATCGCCACCGTGAAGGGAGAACCCAAGGACGCCCGCGCCGCACTCCAAATCGCCGCGTCCGCCGGCAAGCTCGACGCCATCGCCTGCACGCAAGCGAGCGCTGGCTGGCTGGTGTTCAGCGACCTCCCCACCGACTTCCCCGCGCTCGGCACGCCGCGCATCTTGCAGCCGCAGACCTACCGCTGGCCGAACTTCCTGAAGCGCGAAAACCTCCTCAACATCGCCAACCAAATCGCCGTCATCGCCATCGTCGCCATCGGCATGACGCTGGTCATCATTGGCGGCGGCATTGACCTCTCCGTCGGCAGCCTCATCGCGCTTGCGGCGGTGCTGGCGGCGCTCTTCATCCGCGACTATGCGGGCGCGCAGCAGGCCAGCGCGTTCGGCATGGCGCTCGCGTGCGCAGCCGCCATTCTCATCACGGGCGCAGCCGGCGCGGCCAACGGCGCGCTGGTCACGGTCTTTCACCTCCCGCCCTTCATTGTCACGCTCGCCATGATGCTCGTCGCCAGCGGTGCGGCGTATCTGTTGACCCATGGACAATCGGTCTATCAAGTGCCCGACTCCTTCGTCTGGCTCGGGCGCGGCGCGGACTGGTTCGGCCTGCCGAACGCCGTCCTGCTCATGGCGCTGCTCTACCTTGCCGCGCACCTCGTCATGTCGCGCACCGTGCTGGGCCGCTGGCTTTACGCCGTGGGCGGCAACCGGCAGGCCGCGCGCTACTCCGGCGTGCCTGTGAGGCGCGTGTTGTTTCTCACCTACGTCATTAGCGGCTTGCTCGCGGGCCTCGGCGGGGTTGTGCTCGCTTCGCAGCTCAAAAGCGGCTCGCCGACCTTTGGCCAGATGTATGAACTCTACGTCATCGCGGCGGTGGTCGTCGGCGGCGCGAGCTTGAACGGCGGCAACGGGCGGATGTTCGGCATGCTCGTCGGCGCGCTCATCATCGCCGTCATCCAGAACGGCATGAACCTGATGAACGTCGAAAGCTACACGCAGAAAGTCGTCCTCGGCCTCGTCATACTCGGGGCCGTGATGCTCGACCTGCTGCGCGTGCGCGGGTGGAAACTAAAGCTGTCGGCGGGTGAATGAACCAATCTCACATGAGTCGGCCCCAGACATTCTGCAAAGCACCGCCTCTCATTAGCACCCGGCTTCAGCCGGGTGTCGCGACGGCAACGCAGGAAAACTGTTTAAACAGTTTTCCGGCCCACCGCGCGCCCCACACCCGACTGAAGTCGGGTGCTAATGAGAACTGTTCCGCAGTAAAGTCCCCTGCAAACTCTCCTCACTTCTCCGCGCCCCTCCGCGTCCTCTGCGCCGCTGCGTTGAAGCGAGCTGCCATGCTTGCACTTGCCACTGTGCTGCTCACCAGCCGCGCCTTCTCCGCCGCGCCTACACCAGCCCAAGTCGAGTTCTTCGAGCGCAACATCCGCCCCGTCCTCGCCGCCGAGTGCTACGAGTGCCATTCCTCCGCGAAGAAGAAAGGCAGCCTCGCACTCGACACGCGGGAGGGCGTGCTCAAAGGCGGCGAGTCCGGCCCAGCCGTTATCCCCGGCCAACCCAACTCAAGCCTTCTGCTCCAAGCTCTCCACCACACGCACCCGACGCTCAAGATGCCCAAGAACGGCGCGAAGCTCGACGCCCGCAGCCTCGCGAACCTCGCCGAGTGGATTCGCCAAGGCGCACCCGACCCGCGCGTCGGCCTTCCACCCGCAGTGTCCCCCGCGTCTCATTCCCCGTGGGCTGACACCCTCGCCTTCCGCCGCCAATGGTGGAGCTTCCAGCCGCTTACCCGCCTCGCCGTCCCCACTCCGAAGAACTCCACCTGGAGCACGAACGCCATTGACCGTTTTCTGCTCGCGAAGATGGAGTCGAACAGCCTCGCCCCCGCCACAGACACCGCCCCGCGCACCTTCATCCGCCGCCTCACCTTCGCACTCACTGGCCTGCCGCCGACGGCTGAGCAAGTCGAGGCGTTTGTCCGTGCTTCTCAAATCGGCAATCGCCAATCGGCAATCGCCAATGCAACCGACTCACTCCTCGCCTCGCCGCAATTCGCCGAACGTTGGGCGCGCCACTGGCTCGACCTCGTCCGCTATGCCGAGACGCACGGCTCCGAGGGCGACCCCGAAATCCCCCTCGCCTGGCGCTACCGCGACTACGTCATCCGCGCCTTCGCCGCCGACGTGCCCGCCGACCAACTCATCCGCGAACACATCGCTGGCGACCTCCTCCCACCAGCGCAAACCCGCTGGAACAAAACCGATGCCCTCAACGAATCCCGTCTCGGCCCCGCGCACTTCCGCCTCGTCGAGCACGGCTTCCAGCCCGTGGACACCCTCGACGACCAGGTCAAAGCCGTGGACAGCCAAATTGATGTCCTCTCGAAAGCCTTCCAAGGCCTCACCACCTCCTGCGCCCGCTGCCACGACCACAAATTCGACCCCATCAGCCAGCGCGACTACACCGCGCTCTACGGCGTCCTCGCGAGCGTCCGCCCCGCGCAGGTGCAACTCGACTCGCCCGAAGTCCTGAACAAGCACCGCGCCGAACTCCTCGCGTTGAAAGCCCAAATCAAGTCCGCCCTCGCGGACAGTTGGCGCGACGCCATCCCGCAACTCCTCGCCCAACTCACGCGCGGATCCAGCGCCGACCCTCAACTCGCCACACTGCACCAGCACGTCGCTGAAGCAGAGAAGTCACTCGCCGCCATCGAAGCCGACGCGCGAACAAAGGTTCTCGCGCTGCGTTCTCCCTCGCCTCCATCGGGGGAGAGGGCCGGGGTGAGGGGGCCGGACGCAACGAACACTCCACCGCGCAGCTTTCCGCAGCCCATCTCCCGCTGGTCCTTCGACACCGACGCTCGCGACCAACTCGGCTCCCTGCACGGCGAACTGCTCGGCGGCGCGCTGCTTCGCAACGGCCGCCTCATCCTCGACGGCAATTCCGCCCACCTCCGCACCGCGCCGTTCACCCGCGAGCTGCGCGAGAAGACCCTCGAAGCCTGGGTCGCCCTCGCCAATCTCGACCAGTCCGGCAGTGGCGTCGTCACCGTCGAGACCAGCAACGGCGCGGTCTTCGACGCCATTGTCTTCGGCGAGAAGTCGCCCCGGAAATGGGTCAACGGCAGCAACAACTTCCTTCGCTCGCGCCCGCTCGAAGGCGTGACCGAGACCGCCAAGCCCGGCGAACTCATCCACCTGGCCGTCGCCTATCGCGCCGACGGCACCATCGCCTTCTTCCGCAACGGCCAGCCTTACGACGCTCCGCACAAGCCCGACGCGCCGCTCGTCGCCTTCCCCGCCGACGCTCGCGTGCTGCTCGGTCGCCGCCACACCGGCGGCGGGCGCGCCTTCCTCGCTGGCGAGATTGACGAGGCCCGCCTCTACGACCGCGCGCTGACCGCCGAGGAAATCGCCGCCTCTTTCAAGGCCGGCCCCGTCGGCGTCAGCCCCGAGGAAATCGCGAAGGCCATGACGCCCGAGCAAACGGCGAAGCACACCACGCTCACCGCCGACTTGAAGCAACTCCGCGCCGAACTCGCCACGAAGTCCCCCGCCACCGGCGACGCCCTCGCCGCCGCGTTGAAGGACGCGCCGGGCAACATCGCCAGCCCGCTGCACGCGTGGGCGAAGCTCGGCCAACTAGCTGGCCCTGCCTTCACCACCGGCTGGGCGGACGTGACCAAGTCGTGGCGCGACGCCCTCGCCACTGCGCAAGCACACAACGCGCAGTTCAAGACGGAGTGGGACTTGGCCGGAGCCGACGCAGCGAAATGGTTCACGGAAGGAAATGCCTTTGGTAGGGACGCGCTGCCGCGCGTCCTCCCCTTTGACTTCACCCTCGAACCCGACGGCGACCGCCTCCTCAAAGGCCTCCTCCCCGCCGCCGTTTCCTCCCACCTCGTCAGCGAGAAGCACGGCGGCCTGCTCACCTCGCCGCGCTTCCGCATCACCACTGACAGCATCAGCGTCCGAGTCGCTGGCGGCAAAGGCGCGATGGTCCGCGTCATCGTGGACAACTATCCGCTTGGCTCAAACCCCATCTTCCCCAAGGCCGAGCTGACGCGCGACGAGCCCGGCTGGGTGCGGATGGACACGGCGTATCGCAAAGGCTCGTGGGCTTACCTAGAGTTTGGCACGGCGGATGACCTCACGCGCAAGCTTGGCAAGAACAGCGACGCAGCAGGCCGCAGTTGGTTCAGCGCCGAGCGCGTCGTCTTCCACGACAAGGAAGCCCCACGCGAGGAACCGCTCGCGCCGGCCGCGCTGCTACAGCCGCGTGCTGGCGGCTTCCAGCCGCCGCCCAGCACGCCACCAACGGCCAAAGACGGCGGCTGGAAGCCGCCGGCACCCGCGAACACCGCCGCGCTCGCGACGCTCTACTCCGAGACCCTCACCGCCGCCGTGCAGGCGTGGCGCGACGGCAAAGTCACCGAAGAGCAACGCGCCTTCCTCGACTACTTCATACGTCGCGGCCTGCTGCCCACATCATTCAAAGCCCTGCCGAAAGCCGCCCCGCTAGTCGCCGAGTATCGCCGCTTGGAAGGCGAACTCACGGCCCCCCGCCGTGCCCCCGGCGTCATCGAAGGCACGGTTTATGACTCTCCGCTTCTCATACGCGGCGACCACCTCAAGCCCGGCGACCCCGTGCCGCGCGGATACTTGGAAGTGCTCCGTGTAGGAGACAACGTGAGGAGTCTCAAACTTCCCCAGCCCCACCCCAGTCAGAAACTTCTCACGTCGTCTCCTACGGGGACGCGTGGCCGCCTCGCCCTCGCCGACGCTATCACCTCCCCGCAAAACCCGCTGACGGCTCGTGTGATGGTCAACCGCGTCTGGCACCACCTCTTCGGGCGCGGCCTCGTCCCGACCGTGGACAACTTCGGACGCCTCGGCGACCAGCCCACCCACCCGGAGTTGCTCGACCACCTCGCCGCGCAGTTCATCGCCGATGGCTGGTCGTTCAAGAAACTCATCCGCCACATCGTCACCACGCGTGCCTACCAGCTCGCCAGCGAACCCACTGCCGCCGCCCGCGAGCGCGATGCCGCGAACGACTTCCTCTCCCACTTCCGTGTCCGTCGCCTCGAAGCCGAGGCTATCCGCGACACACTCCTCGCCGTCAGCCGACGCCTCGACGCCACGCAATTCGGCCCGCCCGTCGGCACCGGCGACCGCGCGCGCCGCAGCATTTACCTCAATGTCCGCCGCAACAACCTCAGTCCCTTCCTCGAAATCTTCGACGCCCCCAAGCCCTTCACGACCCTCGGCCGCCGCGACACCACCAACGTCCCCGCGCAATCCCTCGCCTTCCTCAACGACCCCTTCGTCATCGAGTCCGCGAAGACCTGGGCCGATCAACTCCTCCGCACGACGCCCCAAGCCGACGTGCCCGCGCGCATCCAGCTCCTCTTCCAATCCGCCTTCGCCCGTCCCGCTACCGCCGATGAGCTGGCCAAAACTCGCGCCTACCTCACCGCCCTCGGCACCGATGCCAACCCGCACGACCCGCGCGCGTGGCAGGACTTCATCCAGTCGCTGTTCAATTTGAAGGAGTTTATTTATGTCCGCTGATTTCCCCCAGCCTCTCTCCCGCCGCGAAGCGCTCCGCCGCACGTCGCTCGGCTTCGGCTCACTCGCGCTGGCGGGCTTGATGAACAGCCGCGCGTTCGGCGCGGGCTTTCCGGTGGGTGCGCCGCATTTCCAGCCAAGGGCGAAGCGCGTCATCTTCGCTTACATGAGCGGCGGCGTGTCGCATGTGGATTCGTTTGACCCCAAGCCTGCGCTGGCGCAGCGCCACGGTCAGCCGATGCCGGTGCCGGTGAAGCCCACGATGTTCAACAACAACGGCAATATCATGGCTAGCCCGTGGGAGGCCAAGCCGCGCGGCCAGAGCGGCGTGGTGATGACGGACTTGTTTCCCAAGCTCGCCGCGCTGGCCGATGACCTCGCGGTGATTCGCAGCATGACCACCAAGGTCAATGAGCACGCGCAGGGCAACTATGCGTTCCACACTGGCTTTCCCTTCATGGGGCATCCCAGCGCGGGCGCGTGGATGAGCTACGGCCTCGGCATCGAGAACCAGAACCTCCCCGGCTTCGTCGTGCTGCAAAGCGGAGGCGCAGTGGCTCCGCATGGCGGCGTGGGCTTGTTCAGCAACGGCTATCTGCCGGCGCAGCATCAGGCCAGCATCATCAAGGTGGACGGCGACCCCGCGCTGCCGAACATCCAACCGCGCGAGAGCGGCAGCTTGCAGCGGCAACGGCTGGACTTCATCCGCTCACTCGACACGCCCTTCGCCCAGGCCACCGGCGAGGCCGCCATCGAAGGCGCGATTCGCAACTACGAGACGGCTTACCGGATGCAGTCCGCCGTGCCGGAGCTGTGCGACATCAGCGGCGAGAGCGAAGCCACCAAGCGCCTCTACGGCCTAGACTCTTCGCACAAGCAGACCGCCAGCTACGGGCGGCAATGCCTCGTCGCGCGGCGGCTCATCGAGCGCGGCGTGCGCTTCGTGGAACTAAGCTGCCTCAACGAAGGCATCGGCGCGGGCGGCGCGGCGAACCCGTGGGACCAGCACGGCAAAATCAAGGAAGGCCACGGCACCATGGCGCATCAGGTGGACACCGGCCTCGCCGGCCTCATCACGGATCTCAAAGCGCGCGGCCTCTTCGACGACACGCTCATCCTCTTCAGCGGCGAGTTTGGGCGCACGCCCTTCTCGCAGGGCAGCGACGGGCGCGACCACAACCCGTTCGGCTTCAGCCTCTGGCTGGCGGGCGGCGGAGTGCGCGGCGGCACGGCCTTTGGCGCGACGGACGACCTGGGCTACTACGCCGTGGAGGACAAGTGCGAGATTTACGACCTCTACGCGACGGTGCTGCACCTGCTGGGGATGGACCACGAAAAGCTCACCTACCGCTTCGGCGGCCGCGACTTCCGCCTGACGGACGTGCATGGGCATGTCATCCGGGAAGTGCTGGCATAACGCCATTGTGCCTGGCTGGCATCACCCCGATGCAGATGGGTTGAACCGCGAAGAGACGAAGAGCACAAAGGACAGCCGCAGAAAGGTGGAAGGCCAACCAAACCACGCGCGCCGTGCAAATCTCACTTGCGCACGAGCATCGTGACGCCGAGGAAGAGTCGCTTGCTGACGGCCTTGCGGAGCTTGACAGGGAGCGCGCCGACACCGGCCTCGCCGGTGAAAGTCAGTCCGTTCCACAAGCCGCTCTGCCGGCACTTTCCGAAGCGGTAGGTGAACGCCTCGGAGAAGCCCACGCGTCGCACCAGCGCATTCATCTCGCGGTAGGTCCACTCCTTGAGGTGCATTCCCTCGGCATTGTCCGAGAACATGAACGACGCGTCGTGCGGGCCGGAATACTTGTGCGGGGTGTCGAAGATGTAAACGCCGCCGGGCCGCAGCACGCGCAGCACGGTAAGGAAATGGTCCTCATGGTCGTCCGGGTGGACGTGCTCGAGGAACTGGTAGCTGAACGCCATGTCCACCGAGTTGTCCGGCAGGTTCAGCGTGTAGCCGTCGTAGGTCTCGAAGTGAAAATTCTTCGGCGCGTTCTGCTGGCCACCGCTCTGGTCGGAGATATCGAGCGCGATGACCTTCTCGACGTGCTGGCACATCTCGTAGGCGAGCCGGCAGTCGCCGGGCGCGATTTCCATGAACGTCTTCACGCCGGCCATGTGCGGCCGAAGAATGTTCATCCGTGCCGCCACCGCGCGACGGCTGTATTCCTCAGTGTCGCGCCGTGTGAGGCGCGGATGGTCTGGGACGCGGCGGAAAAGCTCGTCGTAGAGTTCGGCAAAGAGCGTGGTGCGTTGGGCACGGGTCGAATTGATCAGCCGCCCGTGCAGGTCCTTCTCGACCTCGTATTGGCGGCGGAATGATTCGAGCGAGCGGTTGTCTTCAGCCATGGGGCGGTTGCGTTGCCCGGAGTTTCCGAGCGTAGCGGAAGTGCAGCAAGGAATTTCGAGCGGACGACTTCGCGATTCAACCCGGCGGGTTGCTCGCTTCAGTCACGGGCGGAGGACGAAGCAGGTCGGGTATCGGCTCCACCTCGGCAAGCGCCTTGCCTCCGCTGGCGGAACCGAGCTTGAGCAAGCGCTCACCGCTGGGACGCACCATGCGGTCGTAGCTGCCAACGGCATCGTTGTAAGCGGAGTTCGCGCGCTCCAACCCGCTGCGGATGCGTTCGAAATGCTCGGAGAACTTCGCCACGCGCGCGAACAACTCACCGGCCGCGTCGGCGATCTCCCGGGCATTCACTGTTTGCTCGTGCTGCTGCCAGCTCACGCTCACGGAGCGCAGCAACGCAATGAGCGACGCGGGTGTTGCGAGCATGATCCGGCGCTCTGCGGCCCAAACGATCAGTCCGCGGTCGCCCTCAAGAGCGGCGCTGAAGAGCGACTCGGCGGGCAGGAACAGGACGACGTGATCGAGCGCGTTCGGGAACTGCGCCGGGTAATCGCGCTCGGCCAGCGCCTTGATCGTGCCGCGCAATTTGTCCGCGTGCGCGGCGAGCGACTCGGCGCGCTTGGTTTCGTCGGCCGTGCCAAGCGCGTTGAGGAAGTCGAGGTCCGGCACCTTTGCGTCGACGATGATGAGCCGGTCGCCGGGCAAGCGGACAACCATGTCTGGCTTCTTGTCGTCGGAATGCGCCTGCTCTGTGAAGTCGCAGTGCGCGCTCATGCCGGCAGCCTCGACGACGCGCCGTAAAGTCTCCTCGCCCCACTTGCCGCGCGCCTGATTCGAGCTGAGGACGCGCCGGAGTTGCAGCGTCTCGGTCGACAGAACCTGGCTTTGCTGCGCGAGGGATTCGAGATGCTGCCGCACTTCGCCGAGCGTCTTCGACTGCGTCGTCTCGCTCTGCGCCAGTCGCTCCTGATAGGTCTTCAACTGCTCCTCCAGCGGCTTGACCAGCGTGGCGATGGCTTCCTGTCGTTGCGACAAGTCGCCCTTCGCCGACTCGGCGAACTTGCCAAGTGTCTCGTTGGCGAGGCGGAGGAACTCCGGCTGCGTCTGCTTGAGCGCATCGGCACTGAGGGCCTTGAAGGCTTCGCGCAAATCAGCCAGCGCCTTGTCCTGCGCGGCCTTCGCCTCCTGGAATTGTCGCTCGTGCAACTCGCGTTGTTCCGTGAGCAGTTTGTTCGCGCCGGCCAACTGCGCCTGCGAAGCCGCGAGCTGGTGGCCGGTCTGAGTCAGCTTGAGTGCCGTGTCCGCCAGCTCGGCTTCGCGAGTGCGCAAGGTGGCTCGAACCTCCTCCACTTGACCATCCGCCGCGCTGCGTCGCGCTTCCGTCGCGGCCAGTCCTGCGCTCGCCTCGGCCAACTGGCTCCGCGTGTGGGCAAGTTCTCCATCCCGATGGTTAAGCTGCTGGCGAAGCTCTGCCTCCAGCAAGTTGACGGATGCCAGCGGGCTTTCCTGACGCTCTCCCCTAAACTTCGCGCCCAGCAGCCAGCCGATGACGGCGCCGAGAACGATTCCAATGAGAAGGTAAATTAGCGGGTCCATGCGCGGAGTATGCGTTCAGACCAGCTTCTTGAACAGCTGCTTCTCGAAGTCCGTGACGAAGTAGCGCTTGCCCTTCTTCTCGACCTTGTGCCCTTCGGCCTCCAGCCGCGTGCGCAAGCCGGCGATGCCGCCGGGATATTTCGGGTTCACCTCGCCGCCGCCCTTGAGCGTGCGTCAATACGGCGTGATACGCTTCGCCTCAGCGGCCGCGTGCGTGGCAATCCACGAGAAGATGCCGGTGGTGATGGGGCACCTGAAATCAATCTGGTGCTTCGCGGCGAGCGCGTCACGCAACTCGTTGATGGTGACGAGCCGGCCCTTGGACACGCGCTTCATCAGCGCGTCCACCTCCAGCGGCGCGGGGATGACGAAGGTGCCCTCGCCTCAGCGCTTGGTCAGCTTGCCGCAGACTTGGGCGACCTTCGGCAGGCCCTTGCTGTCAGCGAGCTTCTCGCGCCAGGACTTCTTGGGTTTCATGGACGGAGATTAACCACGGATGAACACAGATTCAGAGGGATTCCAAACCGAGCACTGCGCCGTATCCGTGTCCATCTGTGTCCATCCGTGGGTGAGAATGGATTTCAGAAGTGGGCGATGACCTCAATCTCCACGCTCGCCGCGCGCGGGAGCGCGGCGACCTGGATGGTGGAGCGCGCCGGGAAATCACTGGTGAAATACTGGCTGTAAACCTCGTTCATCCCGCCGAACTCAGCGAGGTTCGTGAGGAAGACGGTGCTCTTCACGACATTGGCGAAAGTCAGCCCCTGATCGTCGAGGATGCACTTCACGTTCTCCAGCACGCGCTGCGTCTGAGCCTTGATGTCGCCGAGGACGAGTTGGCCGGTGGCCGGGTCGAGCGGGATTTGCCCGGCGCAGAACAGCAGGTCGCCGACACGGACGGCGTGGTTGTAGGGGCCAACGGCAGGCGCTGCCTTGGCGGGTTTGATGATGGTTTTTGTCATGCGCGGCAGAGTTAAGCAGCGCAGCGCAGATTCGCCAGAAAGATTTCGGCGGACACAAACTACTTCTTCAAGGCCTTCGCGACCGCTTCTTCCAGCGCCTCGCCGCGCAGGTTCTTGGCGATGATCTTGCCCTCGCCGTCGAGGAGGTAGGTGGCGGGGATGGAGTTCACGCCATAGACACCGGCGAGCTTGGTCTGCCAACCCTTGCCGTCGAAATACTGCGGCCAGGTCATCTTCTTGTCGGCGATGAAGCTGTCCAGCTTGGCGCGGTCGGAGTCGAGGCTGATGCCGAGGATTTCAAAGCCCTTGGCGTGGTGCTTGGCATAGGCCGCCTGCACGCTCGGCAGCTCGGCGATGCACGGCCCGCACCACGTCGCCCAGAAGTCCACGAGGACGACCTTGCCCTTGAAGCGCGCGATCGAGAGCGGCTTGCCTGCGAGGTCCTTCTCGTCGAAGTCGGGGAACTTCGCGCCGACGGCGAGCTTGCGCTGGATTTCCTTCGATGCGCGCTGCTTCTCGAAACCCTCCAGGATGCTGTCCACAGCGGTCGCGGGCTTGGTGCCGGGGAAATCCTTCTTGAGCTGAGTGAGGAGCGGGAGGCCCTGCTTCTCGTCGTCCAGGACTTGGATGTAAAGCATCGCCTTCATCAGGAGTATTTGCGCCACGTCGTCCGTCTTCTCGCCCTTGTGCGCGGCGAGGAGCTTGTCGAACTCAGCGAAGTTGTCAGCGAGATCCTTCTCAGTATTCTTGCCGGCCTTGAGCTTGGTCTGGATTTTGCCGACGAGTTCCTGCAACTCGACCTTCGCGTCGCCGGCTTGGGCGAGACTGGCGGGCAGGAGCAGGGACAGGGCGACGATCAGGATGCGTAGTGGATTTTTCATGAGAGTGCGTGTTGGTCGGGATGACAGCAGTCGATCGGCGCGGTGGCAAGGGCAATCCCGGTGTCTTGCCGGGCGCGTATCCACCTGACTTCTTCCCACGTCTGAGCCGCCATGCCATTGTCTGCCATGCGCTCGCTCCGGTTTCACTTCACGTTCGTTTTCCTCGCCTTTATTTTTCTCGCGTTCATCCCCTGCCTCGCCGCGACCGCTCCGCGCCCGAACATCGTCTTCTTCCTCATTGATGACCTCGGCTACACGGACGTGAGTTATCACGGGGGCGAAATCAAGACGCCGAACATTGACCGCCTCGCCGCCGCCGGTGCGAAGTTGGAGGCGTTCTATGTCCAACCGGTCTGCTCGCCCACGCGCGCGGCGCTGATG
>SXTU01000194.1 GCA_005791875.1 Verrucomicrobiales bacterium | reverse complement strand
GGGCAGAACAACCTCGTCGAGTATCTCGCGGGAACGACGCCGACAAGCAGCACCTCAGCCTTCAATGTGGGCATCAACGCAGCGAGTCTGCTCCCGCGCACCGTGAATTTCTCGCCTCTGGTTGCGGGCCGGACTTACACGGTGGAGTTCACCACGAACCTCGCCACCCGGATTTTCTCCGCGCTGCCGTTCGGATTGGCCTCAGATACAAACGGCATCCGCTATGTGACAGATGGCAGTCCCACCAATGCCGCGCGCTACTACCGGGTCCGCATCTCGCTGCCATAAGGGCTTGGACGACGGGCCTTAGCAGGACGAGGCCCGACGCCATTCGCTCAACCACTGCCGCGACCCGCCTACTTGGGCAACAACTCCGGCGCGGGCGGGCGGCGCGGCGGGGCGCCGCCGCCGGGCGTTTCCGGCGCGTGGTTCACGAAGACTTGCAGCAGTGGCACGAGGCGGTTGAGCGCCGCCGTTTCCCACTCCGCACCGGGCCGCTCCTCGCCGTGCATCAAGACAAACGGCTCGGCTGCAAACACACGCCGAAGTCTTGCAGTGCCCGCGCCAGCTCATAGCCGGGTCCGCTCGCACCCAAGCCCAGCGCGGCCAAGTCCACGTCCGGTGGCAGCGCCAGCAGTGTGCCGATGCGCACGTTGCTGGCCGCGGTGCCGACGCCCGGCGGCACGGGATTGCCGAGCGCGGGCCACGTGGGCCACGCGCCCGCGCGCAAGCGGTCCGGGCTGACGCGGGCCGCCAGCGCGTGGCGCACGCCGCCGTGCGGGTCGCCGAACCGCAGCAGGCCGCCCAAGCTGGAAAAACCAAACGGCCGCAAGCCCGGTTGCGCACGCCCCAGCCCAGATCCAGCGAGGTCCAACGTCTCGACCACGGTTGCGTCAATGTCCCCGTCCGCGCGGACGCGGAGGCCCAGCAACTCGACCGCGTGGCGGCGGGCCGGTTGCAGAATGACCACCGGCTCGTTGCGCTCGCGTGGCAACGCAGCGGCATCAGCCTCGCTCAGGCGCAGGTCCCCGCGCCAACGGCCGTTCTCCCACACACCGCGCAAGGGCGCGGCGGGGTTCGCCACGAACGGGCGACGGCTGCGCGTGGGGTTGAGCAGCGGGCCGTCCGCCGTGAAAGGCCGCGCGAGTGCGGCATCGGTCGGCCCGGGCGGCGGGGTGGAAGGTTCAGGCAAGACCCAGAGAATAGCGGGAACCGGGGGGATTGTTGCAGTCGGCTGAATGAAACCGACTGGGAAGCCGAAGTCGGCGGGCGCGAACGGGAGCAGCGGCCCAAGCACCAGCCAGGTCGCACCGCCCTACTTGGTTTCCCAAACCACCTTGCCGCCCACCATCGTGAGCAGCACCTTGGTCTGCGCGATTTTGTCCTCCGCGCAGGTGAGTAGGTCGGTGTCGAGCAGGGCGAGGTCGGCGAGCTTGCCGGGTTCCAGCGAGCCGGTGCGGGATTCTTTGAAGAGGAGTTGCGCGTTGTTGATGGTGTAGAGGCGCAGCGCCTGCCCACGCGTGAGCGCCTCCTCGGGATGCAACTGGCCCTCGTGCCACTTCGCGCGGCGCGTGATCGCGGTCGCCATGCCGAGGAACGGGTTGTAGGGATTCACGCTGCGGAACGAGCCGATCTTCTGCATGTGGTCCGAGCCCCCGCCCACGACGCCGCCCGCCGCGAAGATGCTCTTCAGCGGCTGGAAATAGCGCAACCGGTCGTAGCCGAACTGCTTCGTGAGCGTGCGCGTGTCGAGGTAGAGCCACGCGGGCTGGATGTCCAAAACCACGCCGAGCCGCGCGGCGGTCTCGACCGATTCCTTGCTCATGAAGTTGCTGTGCGTGACGCACGCGCGGGTCTGGCGGATGGGCAAACCTTCCTTCGCCAATTCGTCGTAAACCTCCAGCAGCGTGTGCACCGCGCCGTCGCCGACGGAGTGCGCGGTGAACTGCAGGCCGCTCTCCACGGCGGCGCGGACCATCGGCTTGAGCCGGTCCTTGGGGATGAACAGCACGCCGCGATACTGCGGGTCCGTGATGGAGTAAATCTCGCTCACGCCCCACGGCTCCCGCATGTAGGCGCTGCCCGTGAGCATCCCGCCGTCGAGGAACATCTTGATGCCGATGATGCGCACCCAGTCGTCGTTTTCCGTGTGCAGCTTGTGCTTGGCCACGGCGCGGATGCTCTCCTGAATCTTCGCCAACTCGCCGAGCGAGCCGACGCCTTGCGAGGAAAACACGCGGACGGTAAGCTGGCCGGCGTCGCGCAACTTCGCGTAGCTCTCGATGGCGCCGAGGCTGGCGTTGCGGTCAGAGATGGTCGTGACGCCGACGGAGTTGTAGTCCTTGAAGAGCGCCACAAGCCGCTCGCTGCGCTGGGCCTCGGTGGCACTGCGCGCGCCGGTGTTCCCGGTTTTGAAGTAGTTGCCCGAGGTGCGGAGGATGCCGGTGGGTTCGCCTGCGGCGTCCTTCTCGATCTTGCCGGGCACGCCGGCGGGGATTTGGAAGTTGCGATCAATCTTGTTGAGCTGGAGCGCCAGCGAGTTGACCGAGGCGTCGGGCCCGGTCTGGAAGGCCACGGGGTGCTTCGGTGCGACGGCGTCCAGCTCGGCGCGCGTGGGGTAACGCTGCTCCTTCAGCCGCGTGATGAAAATCTGCGAGGTCGTAATCCACTGGCCCTCCGGCGCGACGGCGGCGCGGGACTTGATGTAGGCGAGCACGTCCGCGATGGACTCCATCTCCGGCATCGTGTGGTCGAACTCATACAGGCTCGCGCCACTCGGGTGCGTGTGCGAGTCCATGAGGCCGGGGATGACGAGCTTGCCCTTGGCGTCCACGATGCGCGTGTTTGGCCCGACGAGCTTGGCGATGTCCGCGTTGCTGCCGACGGCGAGGATTTTGTCGCCGTGCACAGCGAGGGCTTGCGCGAGGCTGAACTTCGCATCCACGGTGGCGACCTTGGCGTTGTGCAGGATGAAGTCGGCTGGCTCGGCTGCGGGCAGTAATACTGACCCGAACAACAAAAAAGCCAATGGCAGGTCGCGAAGAAGATGGCGTCGAAACAAACGGCTGAACATGGTTTTGATACTGGCTACATGAATGCGTGTGGACAAATGGATTTTCGTGGGCGTGCTGCGTGTTCCGTGATGCATGATTTACTTCGAGCGCGCCCTGCCGAAACCACGGAGCACGGAACGAGGAGCGCGCACTGGCTCCGCCTGTTCGTGCTCACGCTGCTTCTCGCCTCCCTCCCCTCCCCCGCCGCCACGCTCATCTACCGCACTGGCTTCGAGTCGTTCGAGGGCTACAGCACCAACTTCACATTGACCGGCCAGAACGGTTGGCAGCACGAGGGCACGGGCGGTAATGGCATTGTCACGAACTTCATCCCGGGAGCCGGGCAGTCGGCCTACATCGGCTTCGGCGCGCCGGGCGCGACCGAGTTCAACAACCTCTGGCGGCCGGTGAGCCTCGCGCCGGTGCCGACGAACCTGAGCGTCGTCACCTTCTCAGTCACGATGCTGGTGATTGACTCCAGCACCGGGCAGCGCGACGACTTCCGCTGGAGCATCTACAACGCAAACGGCGCGCGGCTCTTCTCGTTGGATTTCGACAACTCCACCGAGGGCATCAACTACGGGCTGGACGACGGCGCGGGCTTCACCGCGACGGGCTTTCAGTTCACGCGCGGCGCGGTGCATGAGCTGGCCATCACGATGAACTTCCCACGCAACCGCTGGCAGGCCTCGCTCAGTGGCACCGCGTTGACCGCGCCGCTGGCCATCACCACGACGAATGCCGCGCTTAACCTCGGCGACATTGACGCGGTCTGGGCCATCCGCACGGTGGGCAGCGCGGGGAACAACTACCTCGTGTTCGACAACTACCAGATCGCAGGCGAGCCGCGCATCGCCACGCCGGTGCTGCTGTCCGCGACGCGGCAGGGCGACGGACAACTCCGACTTCAGGTGCAGGCCGAGCAGGCGACGCGCAACGCCATCGAGGTTTCGACGAACCTGACGCGGTGGGACGCGGTGGCGACGAACAGCACGCTGGACGGGCTGTTCGACGTGCTGGACGGCGCGCCACTGACGCTCCCGCGCCGCTTCTACCGCGTGCGGCTGGCGGAGCCGTAGGCCAATGGAGCGCGGCATTCATGCCGCAGAAAGAACCAGCAGCAGTAGTGCGTTTGGAAAGTCCACCGACCCACGCCCGATTCTGCGGCCTGAAGGCCGCGCTCCTCGGCGACATTGGAGCTTGGGCTAGTTCTTCTTCGCCTTCTTCTTCCCCTCGCCGCCGGGAGCGGGCCAGGGCTTCGTCGGGTCCATGCGCTTGTAGTCTTCCTCGGTCGGGCCGCCGCCGTATTGCTTCCAGTAGAGTTCGGCGAAGGGGTTGAGTTTGGGGCCGACGACTTTCTCGTTCACGAGGAGTGGCTGGCAGTCGCTCCACCACTGGTCATAGGCGGCGGCGAGTTGCTGGACGACGGCGGGGTGCTGCGCAGCGACATCGGTCTGCTGGCCGGGGTCGGCCTTCACGTCATAGAGCTGCCACTTCGGCTCCTGGCCGCCGTTGGGCGAGATGAGCTGCCAGCGCGTGTTGCGGACGCTGCACATGGCAAACTTGGCGAGGTTGGGGTCGGACAGCTTCGGCCAGCGGCCCAAGTGGGTGACTTGGATGCGGTCAGGCAACGTGCCGCTCGGTTGCTCCAGCAAAGGCACCAGACTGCGCCCCTCGACTTGTTTTTGCACCTCGGCCGAGAGCTTCGCGCCGGTGATCTCGGCGAGGGTCGGGAAGAAATCTATGTGGGCCGCGAGCACGCCGCAGTCAGCGGGTTTCAGCGTGCCGGGCCAGCGCCAGAAGGAGTTCGCGCGGGTGCCGCCCAGCCAGGTGGAGCCTTTGCTGCCGCGCATCCCGGCGTTCCAGACGGGCACGCCGGCGGTGCCGCCGTTGTCGTTCATGAAGATGACGAGCGTGTCCTTGGCGATGCCCCACTCGTCGAGCTTGGCCAGCACTTTGCCGACGTTCTGGTCAATGTTGTGGACCATGCCGAAGAAGCTCGCGGTCTGGCCGTTGGTCGTCTTGCTGGCGTAGAGCGCCTTGTCCTCGGGGCGGGCGATGTAAGGGCCGTGCGGGGCGTTGGAAGGGATGTAGGCGAAGAAGGGTTTGCCGGACTTGCGCTGCGTGTCCATCCACTGCGTCGCCTGGCCGTAGAAGACATCGGTGCAGTAGCCTTTGGTCTGCTCGAACTTGCCGTTGTGCAGGATGTAGGGGTCGAAATACTTGTTGCCCGGCGCATCGCCGCAACTGCCCGGATAGCTCTGCCCGATGCCGCCCGCGCCGTGGATGAAGACCTCGTCGAAGCCGCGTCGGCCCGGCTGATACTCCGCTTCGTCGCCGAGGTGCCACTTGCCAAAGATGCCGGTGGTGTAGCCGGTGGTCTTGAGCACTTGCGCGAGCGTCGTGGCCTTGAGCGTGAGTCGCTCGCGTTCGAGGATGGTGTGGGTGATGCCATTCTTGAACTCGTGCCGGCCGGTGAAGAGCGCGCTGCGCGTCGGCGCGCAAGTGGGGCTGACGTGGAAGTCCGTGAAGCGCACACCCTCGCGGTGGAGTCGGTCGAGGCTGGGTGTCTTGAGCACAGGGTTCCCGTGCGCAGAAACGTCGCCGTAGCCCTGGTCATCAGTGAAGAAGAATACGATGTTCGGACGCTTGCCTGCGATGGCGCCATGGGCTGGGCCGCAAAGAACGCAAAGGAGTGCAAATAGAAGAACGCGGACGAGTGAGGCTTTCATGCGTGCGGAGTTAATGCCCGAGAAGACGCGGCGTGGCGAGCGAAAGTCACAGCTGGGAGCGGTTGAAAACAGTAGCGGCGCTGTCAGCGCTGAATTGCTGCCGCATCTGCGCTAGAGACGACTTGGGCGGCGGTCACACACCGCCGCTACAGGTGCATGGGAGAAGCGCCCTACGCCAGCACGTCCTTCACCACGTTGCCGAACACATCCGTGAGCCGATAGTCGCGGCCGGCGTGGCGGTAGGTGAGGCGCGTGTGGTCGAAGCCCAGCAAGTGCAGCATCGTGGCGTGGAAGTCGTGGACGTGGACGCCGTTGGCGGCGACGGCGTTGCCGTGCTCGTCGCTGTCGCCGTAGCTGAAACCGCCCTTCACGCCGCCGCCGGCC
>SXTU01000193.1 GCA_005791875.1 Verrucomicrobiales bacterium | reverse complement strand
TGGCCATCGCGGTCTGTCTGGCCGCCGCCGGCTGCAACCGCCAGGCGCGCGGCGCATAAGCCGCCACCACAGGCTGATCGATGTGCACGGCCAGACGGTGAAGGGAATTCCCGCGTGACTTGGGCAACGCCGTGGCTCAGGCCATGATGCCCTTAGACACTTCCGCAACTACATCATCACCACACAGTCGGCGCACCAGCGCGAGGCCGAAATCCACCGAGGTCGCTGCGCCGCGCGAGGTGATAAGATTGCCGTCCTCGACCACGCGTTCCTGCACTTGTGATGCCGGCAGTTCCGCGAGCACGCCGGCGTGCGAAGTGAAGCGCTTGCCCACGAGCAGGCCGGCATCTTGCAACACGGTGGGCGCGGCGCAGATGGCGGCAACAAGCTTGCCAGCTTGCGTGTAGGCTTGCGCGAGCTTCGCGGCCCGACCATCGGCGCGCACGGCCTTGATGCCGGGCCCGCCGGGGATGAGGAACAGATCGAAGTCCTGTTCCGCCACATCGGCAAGCGCGGCGTCTGCCTGCACGGTGACATTGCACCGACCGGTGACAAATTGCTCACCAGTGAGGGAAGCAACGACAACTTCCACACCGGCGCGGCGGAGCAAGTCCACGGGCGCGACCGTTTCGATTTCCTCAAACCCGGTGAACAGAAGACAGAGAACTCGTTTCTTCATGAGTGTGAACTGCGTGAAGGCTATTTCTCCCGCTTCACGACCGTAGGGAAAGGCTTCGCCAGTCGCCCGGCCTTGATGACGCCGCCTTGCATCACGGCCATGAACTTCTTCCGGTCTTCGAGCAGGGCGATGTTCGCGATCACATCGCCGTCCACGATGAGCACGTCGGCGAGCTTGCCTGACTCTAGCGTGCCGAACTCGTGGCCACGCCCCATGATTTCGGCGCCGGTCTTGGTGGCGCAGGTGATGACTTCCAAAGGCGTGAGACCAACATCCTTCACGAAGAACGTTAACTCGCGCGCGTAGTCGCCGTGCGGATTCCAGCCGAAGCCATAATCGCCGCCCATGCCAAGTCGTCCCCCCGCGCGCAAGATGCGTCGCGCACTTTCGGCACCGCCGTCGAGCGTCTCCTGATGCCCATCAATCACCGCTTGCGGCAGCCCAAACTCCGGCCCGCGCTCGATGCTCGCCTTCTCGAAGTAGAGCGCCGGGATGCACGGCACGTCGCGCTGGAGCAGCAAGTCCAGCGCCTCGTCGTCCATGAACGTCCCGTGCTCGATGCTGTCGTAGCCGGCGCGCAACGCGTTCTTGATGCCCTGGGTGGCGCGGCAGTGGCCGGTGACCTTAAGCTTGTGATTGTGCGCCGTGGCCACCACCGCGTGCATTTCCTCAAACGTCATGCAGAGCGTGTGATGGTCGTTTAAGTCGGGCGACGCGGCATCGCCGGTGGGATAGGTCTTCACCCACTCGATGCCGTCCTTCACCAGCGCACGCACCGCTTTGCGCGCGTCTTCCACGCCGTTGATGATGAACACCAATCCCTCCATCCCTATCTTGCGAAACTCCGGATTCCAATCCATCAAGCCACCCGCGGAACAAATCTCACGTCCGCTCGCGGCGAGACGCGGGCCCGCGATGAGGTCTTCCTCGATGGCCTTCTTGAGCCACACGTCCACGTTGAACAAACAGCCGCCCGAGCGCGCCGCCGTGTAGCCGCACTCCAGCGCGAGCCGCGTGTTGACCGAGGAGAGCAGCGAGACGTATTCGACGGGATACTTGATGTCGAGGTCTTCGAGCGCGGCGATGTTGAAATAAGTCGCGTGGAAGTGCGCCTCGACCAATCCCGGCATGATGGTGCCGCCGCGCGCGTCAATCCGCTCCGTGTCGGGCGGCAGCGTGGGCGCATCCGGCGCCGCGCCGGCGTAAGCGATGCGCCCGTCGCGGATGACCAGCGACGCGTTTGGCAACGGCACCTTGCCCGTGCCGTCAATGAGTTGGCCGTTGGTGATGAGCGTCGTGCCGGTGGCGGTCTTCATGGCAATGTGTCGGGCAACAACCTCTCATCTCGCAGCAGTGAGTTCAGTGCGAGGCAAATTCGGGTTCACGCGGGCAGTGTTGAGTTGACGGTGGCCCCCGTCAACCGCCCAGCTGTCGCCCGACGCCGAATGCAATGGCCCAGCCAGCGTCAACCAGCACAGGCTTTCCGCACCGCACCAACGCACCCGCACATGAACCCCCCCACCGACCTCTCCCGCCGACAGTTCCTCCAATCCTCCAGCGCCGCCGCCGCCGCCGGCACCCTCGCCGCGCGCGACTTGTCCGCGCAGAACGCACCCGTCGCCAACAGCAGCCTCCTCCGCATCGGCCTCATCGGCTGCGGCGGGCGCGGCACGGGCGCAGCGTCGCAAGCGCTCGCCGCCGACTCGAACGTCAAGCTCGTCGCAGTCGGCGACGCCTTCCGCGACCGCCTTGACCTGAGCCTCGAAACCCTCGGCAAGCAGAAAGAAATCGCCGACAAGATAGAAGTGCCGGAGACGCGCCGCTTCGTCGGCCTCGACGCCTATCAAAAAGTCATCGCCAGCGGCGTGGACGTCGTCCTGCTCACGACCCCGCCCCACTTCCGCCCCATCCACATCAAGGCCGCGATTGACGCCGGCAAACACGTCTTTGCCGAGAAACCCGTGGCCGTGGACGCCCCCGGTGTCCGCTCCGTCCTCGCCACCTGCGAGGAAGCCCGGCGCAAGAAACTCGCCGTCGTCAGCGGCCTCTGCATCCGTTACTCATACGGCTTCCAGGAAATCATCAAGCGCCTCCACGCCGGCGCGCTCGGCAAGCTGCGCACCCTCCAGGCCAACGACTTTCGCGGCCCCATCTGGGTCAAGCCCCGTCAGCCCGGCCAGACCGACATGGAGTATCACCTCCGCAACTGGTATTACTTCACCTGGCTCTCCGGCGACTTCAACGTCGAGCAGCACGTCCACATGCTCGACGTCTGCGCGTGGGTGATGAACGGCGAGTATCCCGCCACCGCGATGGGCCTGGGCGGACGCGCCCAGCGCACCGGCGAGGAATTCGGCAACATCTACGACCACCACTCCGTCATCTACGAATTCGCCAGCGGCCCGCGCCTGCACGCCTACTGCCGCCAGCAAAGCGGCCTGCGCGGCGACATCTCCGTCCACGTCGCCGGCGAGAAAGGCATCGCCAAACTCGCCGAGCGCAACCGCGGGCTCGTCCTCGAAACCGCCGACAAGTGGACCTACGACGGCGTGAAGAACGACATCTACCAGACCGAGCACGACGAGCTCTTCGCCAGCATCCGACGTGGCCAGCCCATCAACAACGGCGACTACATGTGCCGGAGCACGCTCATGGCCATCATGGGCCGCATGGCCACCTACACCGGCCAGCAAGTCACCTGGGAACAAGCCCTCAACTCCAAGGAAAACCTCTCCCCCGAAGGCTACACCTGGGACGCCAAGCCCCCGCCCTCCCCCATCCCCGTGCCGGGCGTGACCAAATTCGCGTAGCAGCCCCTCCGCGTAGCAGCCGACGTAAGGAGGCTCTGACTTTTCCCGGTTCAGAATGAGCCTCGTCACCTCGGCTGCTACGAGATCGGCGGGCGCTTGATATTCCCCGCATCAGGGTGCCTTGCCTGCGAATAGAGCCGCCAGAACTTCGGCCAGAAATCTTCCTGAAGGGGATGCAGCGTCGGGTAGCCGGGAATCACCGCACCGCTGAACGCCCAATCGCCGGGATGCTTCACGAGTTCAGCCCGCAGCGGATTCTCGAGGACGTAGTTGCAGACGCGGGTAAAGGCGTTCCGTCGTCGGGCTTCCTCCCTGAGCACGCTATCGTGCGCCTGATGCTGGAACTTCTGCGGCGCGAGTTTGGGTTCCAGATGCGTCCGCAGGAAGGCCATGCCGTTGCGCTGGTCGGAGTCCAAGCGCAGCCCCATCCAGACCAGATGCAAGTGGTCCGGCATCAGGCAATACGTCGGGCAAAACAATCCCTCGCGCGCGGCGGCGTGCAGCAGCAGTTCGCGAAACGCAGCGTGAAACCGTTCGTCAAGCCAGCCGCGCCGCCGATGCGAGATGGACAGCGTCCAGTGGACCACAGCGTCGCCTTGGTAAAACTCGCGCGGCAAGCGCGGCAGGTAGTAGCTGCGATTCAGGTTCGGCTCATCCATGGTGACGACGAGACAGTATGCGCCACGAGCGAAAGAATCCAGCCCCCATCCCGTAGCAGCCGACGTAAGGAGGCTCCAATTGAAAACCGGGAGTCAAGTGAGCCTCCTCACGTCGGCTGCTACGAGGCTACGGTTGTCCTCCGCCGTCCGGGCTTGCGCTCGCTGGCAAGTCGGTCGGCTGCATGGTTTGCGTCCGTCGCCTGCGCCTGAGCCGGCTTTCCGCGAAGGCGTGAATGTCCTGCTCGCCCGAACGGAGGAAATCCAGAAAGTCCACGCCCATGTATTTGCAGGATTGGCAGACGCTGAGGAGGATGAGGTATTCTTTGATACCCTTCTCCGTCGAGAGTCCGTCGAAATCCCGGCGCAGCAGTGCGAACGCTTTGACCGCGTGCTCCGCATTGTTGTTGTTCCACGGAACGTCATCGTGGTCGAGAAATGTGAACAAAGTCCCGCGGTTCTTCTGCAAGCGCTGCTTGCACTTCAGAGCAGTCTCACTCCGGAATTCTCGGCGGCTCAGCCACTTGAAAAACTGATCCACCTCGGCCTTGTGCTTACGGAGAAACCGCGTCTTCAACCCGAAGCGATCAATTGTCTCGATCATCCTTTTAAGCAAGACCGCAACTTCGCCAACCAACTCTTTGAACTCGGTGTTAAATGGTTCTTTGAACACGTCTTCGTTCAAGTCACGGATGAGGTGAATCAGGCACTTTTGCTGAGCGCATTTCAAGGAGTCGTAGGCCGCGTAAAAGTCCGAAACGAGCACACCATCGAAATCTTTCAAGACGCGTTGAACCAGTTCTCCCTCTCGTGACGGAGAATACAGATAAACGGCCTCTTCAAGATTGGTGAAGACCCAGACGTAGCCGTCCTGCCCGCCTAAATTCACTTTGGTTTCATTCGCGTGAACCAAAGGCCCACTAACGATTGATTGCAGCATCGCCTCGTAGGTCGCTTGATAGAAAGAGGCGGCAGTTTCTTTGAATTGGTTTACCATTGTAGGGGATAGTCGAAAACCAAGAACCAAGTTGAGAAATGCGGCCACTTGGCGCTGGGGCAGCCTCAATTCGATATTTTGATAAACACAAAACGCACGGAGGCTTGGTCCGAATTTCTGAGCACCCCAGGTGCGCGCAGAATTGAAGAAGACCGCTCGACACGTCGGACATCTGAAATAGTGAAACCGATACTTTGTCGCCCATTTCTTGACGCTGGACGGGCCGAATCGCACATCAACCACGGTTTTCATAGCCGTCTGGTGCTTGTAAATCTTGAGTCCGCCACACTTGGGACAAATTGTCGGCCTCGGCCAATCTACGATTTTGTTGACGCGGGGTTTCAGTCTCCTTTTCGTCGCAATCTTCCGAGCGATTCTCTTCAGGCTTTCGCTGGATTTTACCAGCACCTTCTCGCGCTGATAGTCCCAATAAGCGGCTTGGTTGATTTGCTCAAACTCTGCGAACTGAAACTGATTCGTCTTGAACGTGCAGGGAAAACTTTGCGGCAGTGAATCTGCGTGGACAACGTCTGCCGGACATTTGGTTTTGCCCCCATTTGCCGAAAATTTGCCGAGCCGCCAGTTCAGCCGGGCGAGGGCCATGCAATCCTCAGAGTTGTAGGTGATCAGATTCTGCATCAAAACGGTTGAGCGTGATTTCTCCCAATTCTGACGCCAAGCAATCGAATCTGTTCCCGATGCACCCGCTTCCGACCATTCAAACCCAAGGTAACGAGCTATCTCCTTCAGCCCGTTCGAGAAAGTGGGGAAGTAGATTTTCGCAAACACCACTGAGATGAAATTGAGAGCAGAAGCGATGGCTTTTGCCGCCATCGATTCGGCCTGTGGACTGCCGTGACGCTCGGCCATCCGTTTCAGGAAACTTGTTTCGTAACTCCCGTAGTGAATCAACACCGGCTTCTCGGCGGTTTCAAGGATGGCGAGGAAGTCCCGCCATATCTTCCCCTCGTCCGCGACAGTGTCCGCCCACAGGCTGTGCTGGACGGCGGAGTCGCCGTGGCCGATGCGCAAGCCGATGAGGTAGTAGAAATCGCGGTCGGGCAGGCCCTCGAGATCCAGATAGACGGGCGTGCCCTCAATCTTGAGTTCCGGGCTGCCGACGATGTGGATTTTCTTCTCCCGAATCGCGAGTGCCTTGAGCGCGTGGTGATATTTCTCCCGCTTGTCGCGCTGCCGTTTGGGCCGGCGGCGGGGGCGGAAGGTGTAGGAGAGTTGCGTGACAGTGAAGATGCCTTTGCTGCGGAGTTGCTGGCGCTCCTTCGCGCTCATGCTGGACAGCAGGCTGAGGTCGTCCTTCTCAATCGCGATTTTCCGGCAGCGGGCCTGGAATTCGCATTCGCCGCAGTGCCGGTTCAGGACGAGGTCGGGTGGCGCGGGGTTGGCGAGTAGTGCGGTGATTATCTCGATGCGCTTCCGCACTTCGCCTGCGAGAGACTAGTGTGGTGAGTGATTAGTGCGTGCAATAAGTCTCCCAGCCTGAGAACCTGTGGCATGCGCACGGGACGACCGATGAAGAAGCTCGTTTTGCAGGCCGATGAGCAGGCCAAGCTCGAACTCATGGCCCGGCGGCCCAAG
>SXTU01000024.1 GCA_005791875.1 Verrucomicrobiales bacterium | reverse complement strand
GCAGGCCCTGGAGATTTGGATTGAGCACAGCCACCCGACGCTCAAGCCCATGCAATACCACCCAAGCCAAAGCTGGCTCGTCGCGAACAAGCACGACCCTCGGCTTACCCGGAAGGTCCACATCCCGCAGGCCCGCGAACTATTCTCCCGCAGCCAGCTACTCAAGCACCCGGCCGTCATCCTCCACGAGTTGGCGCACGCCTATCACGACCAGATTCTGACCTTCGAGCACCCAGAAGTCCTCGCCGCTTACAACAAGGCGAAGGCCGCCGGCACCTACGAAAACGTGCTCCTCTACACCGGCAAAAAGGTGAAGCACTACGGCCTGACTAATCACAAGGAATACTTCGCTGAAGGCACCGAAGCATTCTTCTACCACAACGATTTTTATCCCTTCGTCCGCGCCGAACTAAAAGAGCACGACCCCGCCCTGCACGACGTGCTGGTGAAGATTTGGGAAGGGCAGAAAGAGGGCGAGAAGAAGGGGGAAGTGATACCGAGTGTGGTTGAAATCCAGTAGAACGCGGCCCGGATGCTGGTGGACGCCTTCCCCCTCACCCCAGCCCTCTCCCTCCTGGAGAGGGAGCCAGTCATTCAGTCTCGAAGCAACAACGCCGGGCGGGTTGAAGCTGCGCGGACGGCGATTCTCTCTCTCCTCGGGGAGAGGGCCGGGGTGAGGGGATACGCGTGCTGAGACTCGCCTCTCATTCGACCAATCTTCACCGAGAGTTGGTATCAGGCGGAGGTTGAAACGCGTCTTCGGTCTGGCGGCGGCGGAATGCAGTTCGGCGATCCCCCCGTCCCATCGGCTCAATGCTTTGAGCACATCCAGCTCAGGAGTGCGTGGGTCAGCAAAGCCGCTGAAGCGGCTGCGACGTTTTTTCCCGCCCACACCGGGCTGAAGCCCGGTGCTAATGAGAGGGGGCCAACTACACGAGCCAAGGAACTTCCGTTACTCATACGACGACGAAGTCCTCCCGCCGCTGGCTGCGCTTGGGCGGCAGGACGTCGCGCGCGGGCAATGTGGCGCGCAGCTCGTCGAGGTTCAGCAGCTCCGTCATCTGGCGGCGACGTTCACGGACGATTTCGGCCACGGCGGCCTCGCTCGGCTGGCTAGCGCGGCTCGCGACGGAAGCGGAACTCGCCGACTCGGTCCCGCTGTGATTGACCGCTAATAGCAACACCCACACCGCCGCCAGCCCGGCCCACGCGAGCGGGTTCGGGCCGAAGAGGCGTTCCCAGAGGGAGGGGAGTTGAGAGTTGAAGGTTGAGAGTTGAGAAGCTCGTGCCGGCGACTTGTAGTCGCCGTCGGCGGTGTTGACCGAAGCCACGGACGGCGATTGCAAATCGCCGGCACGGGCGCGGGCGCGGACGGCGTCGAGCTGGAGGAGCGCAGCTTCGTGGCGTTTCAACAGGAGTTCACGGGGGGGTCATCTTTGTGCTCTCTGCGTTCTTTCGCGGCTAAATCCGGTCTTCTCCGAGCAGTTTCCCCAGCGCGCGCTTGGCGTAGTGCAGGCGCGACTTGACGGTGCCGACGGGCGCGCTGGTGATGTCGGCGATTTCTTCGAGGGAGAAGTCTTCGAGGAAGTGGAGCAGCAGGACTTCGCGTTGCGGCTCGGGCAGCTCGGCAAGACGGGCGAGGAATTCCTCTTCGCGCTCGCGGCGGATGAGCCAGTCGCGCGGGCCGTCGGCGGCGTCGGGCAGCACGTCGGCGAGTTCCTCGACTGGCTCGTGGTCGCGCGGGGGCTTGCGCCAGTGCTGGGCGCACTTCTGCCGGGCGATGCCGAAGAGCCACGAGCTGAACTTGGCGTCGTCACGCAGGCTGGCGAGGTGGCGCGCGGCGGCGATGAACGTCTCCTGCACGATGTCCAGAGCGGTCTGCTCATGGCGGACGAGTTCGGCGACGTAGGCATACAGCGGCAACTGATGCCGCCGAAGGAGGGCGTCCCACGCGTCGGGGTCGCCGCGACGGGCGGCGCACACGGGCGGTTGTTCCGCCTCGGCCACGGCGGGCATCGTTGCAGAGTGGAATGCGGAAGCGGAGGAAAGGTTCAACGGGAGGGGAAAGTAATTAGTGATAAGTCCGAGTTGGTGCGCACAGCTCTGCACCCACTAATCACTAACTACTAATTACTTTCCCTGCCCCGCCGCTACTTCTTCCGCGTCTGGAACGCCCGCAGATGCCCGGTGCTCGGCACGGAGACGCTGTAGCTCTCGCCGTTGGAGTTGACGTTGAGCTTGAGGTAGTGGGCATCGCATTTGTCCGCCTTGTCGCCGGGGTTGGCAATGTGCGCCTTGTCGGTGTTTGAGCCTGCTTCGTCGCGGACGTTCTCGTGGACTTGGTAAACTGCAGCGATGCTCTTGGTGCCGCGCAGTGTGGCCACGACCTTAGGCATCGTGCCCTTGCGCGGGCCGTTGTTCATGATGGCGACGGTCGGCTCGATGGATTGGATGAGCAGCGGGTTGTTGCTCACGTCGAGGCCGTGGTGGTTGACCTGATACACGTCCACTTTGCCGACGACGTTGAAGGGCACGACGAGGGACTGCTCGGTGCGGAGTGTGGCGTCGCCGCCGTCGAAGAAGCGGAAGCTGCCGTATTGCAGGAGCAGCACGACGGAGTTGGCATTGTCGGACTTGTCCTCGGGCTGCGGTTCGGCCTTGGCGGCGAGCGGGTTTTCGCGGCGTTGGTCGGGGCGCGGGGAGATGACCTTTTGGTTCGCGCAGAGGACGCGGAGGTCGAGCTTGGGATTGCCGGGAACCTTGGGCTGGAGGAGCGGGATGGGATCGCCGGCCTTGATGGTGACTCGTTTGCCCACCTTCGCCTCGCGGTAGGGTTTGGAGAGCAACGGCCAGCGCGTGTCCTTCGCGTTGCCGTCGGGGCTGGTCTCGGTGAGGCCCTTGTCGTAGAGCGTGCCGATGGGCATGAGGTCGGCGAGTTCCGCCGCGCCGCCGAAGTGGTCAATGTGGAAGTGCGTGATGACGACGTGATCAATGCGCTTCAAGCCCGCGACCTCGGTGGCGAGCTTGTGGATGCGCTTGGCGTCGCGCCCGCCGGGATTCCCAGTGTCGATAAGCACCGACTCGCCTTCCGGCGTGACGATGAGGGTGGAGCCGCCGCCCTCGGAGTCCACCCAGTAAATGTCGAGCGTCTTGTCGGCTTTGCCGGCGCGCGTGGTGGCGGTGGCGAGGACAAGTAATGCAACGGCGAGGAGGCGTGAAAGCACGGTGTTCATGGCGGTGAGTTTGGGAAAGCGGAGCCCGGGGTGCAACCGGAAAGGCAAATTTCAGCCACAGATGGACACAGATGAAACACAGATGGGAAATTGCCTGAAGGTGGGGTTTGCCGTTCTCCGCGCCTCATCTGTGTTCCATCTGTGGCCATCTGTGGCCAAAGAATCGCGCCCCGCTCAAGCGGCGGGCTGCTGCCCGCCGGGATTTCGCTTGAGCTTTGGCCGGTGAACTTTGAGCTTCGCCGCGATGTCATCGCCCGCGCAACGCCTGTCGCCCTTCTGGGTGTCGCTGGGCGTGGTCGCGGGGCTGTATCTGTTCTTCCTCTTGGCGATGCTGGTGGCGACGGCGAGCTACAGTTCGCCGGAGAAGCTCGTCGAGGCGCTGGGCAAGCGGGAAATCCAGCACTCCATCGTCCTCAGCCTGATCACCTGCACCATCACTGCGCTGCTCTCACTGCTGCTGGCGGTGCCGGTTGGCTACCTGCTGGCGCGCGCGCGATTCCCGGGCAAGCACTGGCTCGAAGCCGCGCTCGACATCCCCATCGTGCTGCCGCCGATGGTCATGGGGCTGTGCCTGCTCATTCTGTTCCAGACGCCGCTGGGCAGGTTCGTCGAGAACGCCACGGTGCAGTTCACCTATACAGTCTTCGGCGTGGTGCTCGCTCAGTTCACCATCGGCGCGGCCTTCGCGGTGCGGACGATGAGGCACACGTTCGACCACCTCTCGGCGCGGCCCGAGGATGTGGCGATGACCCTTGGCTGCACGCGAGCGCAAGCCGTCTGGCTCGTCACGCTGCCGGCGGCTCGACGCGGGATGTTCGCCGCCGCCAGCGTGGCGTGGGCGCGGAGCCTCGGCGAGTTCGGCCCCATCCTCGTCTTCGCCGGTGCGACGCGGATGAAGACGGAGGTGCTGCCCACGACCGTCTGGCTCGAACTGAGTGTGGGTAATCTCGAAGCCGCCGTGGCCGTGAGCCTGTTGATGGTGCTGTGCGCGATGTGCGTGCTGGCGGCGGTGAAATGGGTGGGGGAGGAAGTATGAGCGAGCCGTCAGCGGTCAGCGGTCAGCGGTCAGCGGGAATTCGCTTCGACAACCTCTCCTGGCACGCTGGCACCTTCCGGCTGGAGGGCGTCTCCTTCTCCGTTCCCGCCGGGAATTACGCGGTGCTGATGGGCCGCACCGGCTGTGGCAAAACGACCTTGCTGGAAATTCTCTGCGGGCTGCGCCGGCCGGCGGGAGGGCGCGTTTTGATTGGTGAACGTGATGTGACTGCGCTGCCGCCCGGTGAGCGCGGCATCGGCTACGTGCCGCAGGATGGCGCGATGTTCCCAACGATGACGGTGCGCGATCAAATCGGCTTCGCGCTGAAAATCCGCCATTGGTCTGCCGCGACGATCACTGCCCGAGTGCAGGAGCTCAGCGGACAACTGGGCGTGGCGCACCTGCTGGATCGGCTGCCGCAGCATCTCTCCGGCGGCGAGCGTCAACGCGTGGCGCTGGGCCGTGCTTTGGCGGCGAAGCCCAGTGTGCTGCTGCTGGACGAACCGCTTTCCGCGCTGGACGAGGAACTGCGGGATGAGCTGGCCGCCTTGCTCAAGCGGGTGCACCGGGAGTTCGGTCTGACGGCTTTGCACATCACGCACAGCCGGCGGGAGGCGGAACAACTGGCCGATGTGGTGTTCCGCATGGAAGCCGGCCAGGTGACGGCGGCCCAGGCGAAGGTCGGCGGCGGTTGAACCGCCTCTTTACCACCAACCGTTGGCGGGGTCAGGCGGGCCAGTGGCCCCAGCGTCGTAGAGGGGAGGAAACTTGAAGAACTCGGAATGCCCATCCGCAAAAAACATGTTAACGCGCCGCTCTCCTCGATAGTTATGCCATTCCCGGTTCACCAGGAGCATGTTCCGATCCCTGTGCCAAATCCAGTCGCCGAAAATCAGCTTCGTGACCGGGGACGCGGCGAAGTTGGCATCGCGGCTGGTGTTGTTGTTCGCGTTGCCGGTCACATGCAGCGTCTGATAGCGGTCGCTATTCCACTGCACCGAGTAGCTGGTTCCGTAGGCTTCGAAGGTGTTTTTCATATTCCAGACCGCGTCGCCCCCGTCGGACGGGCAGCGGAAACTCTTCGTGTCGCCGACGTAGGTGTTCAGCGGCCGGTTCGCCGCCGCGATGTTACCGGCCGGGTTCGGCGGGGCAGAGGTGCCCGTGGCACCACCAAAGCTGATCTAATCGTTGTGGACGGGATATTTGTCGTCGTAGTCCCCGACATACACCTTGAACGCTAGGCCGATCTGCTTGGTGTTGTTGATGCACTGGATTTGCTTGGCCTTGTTCTTGGCCTTGGCCAGCGTCGGCAGGAGCATCCCGGCGAGGATCGCGATGATGGCGATGACGACGAGCAGTTCGATGAGGGTGAACGCGCATGCGCGCCAGCGGCGGGATGGTTGAAGCTGCATACAGGGCGGTGAAAGCGATTTGGCAGTTTACCAGAAGCCGTTTGCCGGATCGGGTGCAGGGGTATTGTTTGCCCAAGTGAACCAAATGTCGGGGAACTTGAAAAATTCGGCATGCCCGTCGCCGAAAGTGACCATGGTGCGCTTCTCTGCCGCGTAGTTGTGCCACTGGTTCTTCTTCACCGTCACGCCACGGTCCCGGTGCCAGATCCAGTCACCCATGACAAACTTGGTGGACGGTGCCCGCGCCAGCTCCACCTCGTTCATCGGTATGTTCGCCGCCATATCCGAGCCAGTGACGCGCTGAATTTGCATGCGTGTGTTCAACTGGTCGGAATAGCTGTTGCCCCAGGCGAAGTAGCAGTTCTCCACCCCGGGGTTGGCTGCGGGAGGATTCCACCGAGCGTCGCCGTTGTCCGAAGGGCAGCGGAAAGACTCCACCTTCCCCACGTAGGCGTTGAGCGGCCTGTTCGCCGGCGGGGTCAAACCACCCTCCAGATTGCTGGCGTGTTGTCCGAGCGCGCCGCCGATGTTGCCCCAACTGGTGTGGATCGGGAAGTAGCCCCGGTAGTCGTCCATGTAAACTTTGAAGGCGATGCCCATCTGCTTCATGTTATTCGTGCAGACGGCCTGCTTGCCCTTGAGCTTGGCCTTGGACAGCGCCGGCAGCAGCATCCCGGCGAGGATCGCTATGATCGCGATGACGACGAGCAGTTCGATAAGGGTGAAGCCGGTGCGGTCGCGCAAGCCGGAGGGGGGGGGGAGGCGGGTTGGTTTCATGGTTGGTTCGGGGTTAGTGGGATTGATAGCAGCACCTTCGGGCCTGCGCAAGGCCCCATCGCGCGCGAACTGGCAGGCACAAAAGTCATGCCGCCGCACCGCGCCGGAAACGCAAGTTGCCTCCACGCCATCACCCCCTAAGCTCGCGGCATGCGACCAGTGGACATGCAGCCGGTTGGCGCGGAACTCGCCATCAAGTGGGACGACGGCACGGAGAGCTTCGTGCGGCTGGAGGCGTTGCGCCGCGCGTGCCCGTGCGCTGGCTGCAAGGGCGAGGTGGACATCATGGGCAACCTCTACAAGAACCCGGACAAGCCCTACTCGCCGACCGCGTTTCAGATCACGCGCCTCGGATTGGTCGGCGGCTACGGAGTGCAGCCGCTCTGGGCGGACGGCCACGGCACGGGCATCTACTCCTTCGACTACCTGAAGAACGTGGCGAACGCGCAGGCGAACTGACGCGCCTACTTCGCCGCACCTGCCAGCATCCCGCGCACGTCGAGCCACTCGACGAATCTCTTTGGCCAGGCGGCGTGCGGACCCTTGTTGCTGGCGCGCAGGCCGAAGCCGTGGCCCGCGTTGGAATACATGTGCAACTCGGCAGGCACTCCTGCCTTCTTGAAACGTAGGTAAGCCTCGGCCAAACCTTCCGCGATGTCCTGCCGGTCACCGTAGCCAGCGCAGAGGAACGCAGGCGCAACGCCCTTCACCGGCAGGATGGTCGCCGAGCGGCCGGGATAGATGAGTGCTTGGAACGCGGGCTTGCACCCCAGCTTGTCCACCGCGTCCTTCGCGTCGGCAAGGCCGTCCTCGTTGCGCAAGCTGACGAGCCACGCGAGTTCGCCGCCCGCGCTGAAACCCATCGCGCCGAGGCGTGCGGGGTCCACGTTCCACTCCGTCGCGCGGCTGCGGATGAGGCGCATCGCGCGCTGCGTGTCGGCGAGCGACTCGACTTCAATCTGGTAAGTGGAGTTCGTCTCGCGGGCGAGCCGGTGCTTGAGCACGAAGGCCGCGATGCCGCGCTCGCCCAGCCATTCACCGACGTTGTAGCCCTCGTGCTGGATGGCGAGCACACGATGCCCGCCGCCGGGGATGACGAGCACGGCGCAGCCGTTGGCCTTGTCTTTGGCAGGCAAATAGGGCGTGAGGCTGGGGTTGTGAATGCGCGAGACGCTGGTGACATCGCCGGCGGCGTTCTTCACCTGAAGCTCCTTCTCCGTCTTGCCCTCGGAGCCAGGCGCGCCGTTGGGCCAGAGCGGAATTTCCTTTGGCAGTTCTGCGCCGAGGCCAACGCCCGCCAGAGATAGCCCGACACCGAGAAGAAGGATTCGCAGGTTCATAGGTGCAGGGTCAGACGCCGGCGGATGGGTTGGGGTTGCGGACGATGCGGCCGGTCACTTCGCCTTCGCCACCTCGACGGCATAAGCGAAGCGCTCGCCGTGCATATTGCTGCGGAAAACACGCAGCTTGGGCGAGCCGCTCGGGAGAGCTGGCGGCCATTGAGCCACGTGATTTCGCCGGTGGCGGGCGTAAGGGAATCGTTGATCATGACGAGGTCGTTGTCCTTGTCGAGTGGGAGCTTGTCAGGGTAGAACTGCCGCTTGGTTCGGCATCCGCGCGAGCAAAGTTTTTCCGGCAAACTGGGTGGCTGGCCTGGCGGCCGACTGCGCGCGAAGCGCGCGTCACTTCACGAAGACACGCCAGACCAGCAGCGCTCCGATGACCGCCATGAGCGCACCCGCGAACGCAAACTTGCGCTCGGGATGCTGCTCTGGGGCCATCCCCCGCTCCGCCAGACGCGTCAGCAGGTTCGGCCAGAGCAGGTAGAGGATGCCTTTGAGCGTCCACGCCCACCCGAGGAGCGTCACGACCACGACGAGATCCCACGCCCAGACGTTGTGACCAAAGGCGATGACTGTGCCGACCTGCAGGTAAAGCCAGCCAAGGTAGAACGGGAGGAAACGGTTCCGCCGCCAATCAGCGAAGAGGTCCGCCCACATCTGCGCCCGGAAGAAATGCGACAGCCCCATGACCAGCAGACCGACGGCGATGACTCTTTCGATGAGCAGTTCGACAGTCATTGAGCGGAGCCGATGGATTCCGGCAGGGGCGCGGCCTCGGACGAACGGCCTTTGAAGCAACGGCTCAAGAGGCCTTGCTCCGGGCTGAAAACCCACGCCAGCACGAACAGGCCCGTCGCGGCCACGACCATCGCGGCCGCAAGCGAGCAGTCCAGCCACACGCCGAGGTGCAGGCCCAGCACGGCGCTGAGGGCGGCGTGCAGCACGGTGAGGCCGAGCATCACGGGGAAGCGGTTTGAGAGCAGCGTGGCCGTCGCGCCGGGCAGGATGAGCATGGCGATGACGAGGATGGCCCCGACCGCCTCGAACGCGCTCACCACCACCACCGAGAGCATCGCCATTAGCGCGTAGTGGACGAAGGTCGAGTTGATGCCCAGCGAGAAGGACAGCCCGGGGTCGAACGAGCTGACGAGGAGTTCCTTGTAGAAGAGGCCAACGAGCAGGACCACCACGAGCGTCACCACGGCCATGCGCACCACGGAGGGTGGGCCGAGCTTGAAGCCCGCGAGTTGCACCGAGCCTTCCAGCGGGATAAAGGCGATTTCCCCGTAGAGCACGCATTCCTGGTCGAGGTCCACCTTCGACGCGAAGAGGCTGATGAGGATGACGCCCACCGCGAACAGGCTCGTGAACGCGATGCCGATGGCCGCGTCCTGCTTCACGCGCGACTTTTTGTGGATGACCTCGATGAGCACGGTCGTGACCGCGCCCGCCACCAGCGCGCCGATGAACATCGGCAGCGAGCCACGGCTGCCGCTCAACAGGAACGCCACCGCGATGCCCGGCAAAATGCTGTGGCTGATGGCGTCGCCGACCAAGGCCATGCGCCGGAGGATGAGGTAATTGCCCACCAACCCGCACGCGGTCGCGACGAGGAAGCCCATCGCGGCAATCCAAACGGAGCTGCTGAAGTCGTGCGTCCACGGCGCGATGAAGACGCGCTGGAAGTCGAACGCTGGAATGAGTTCGGTCATAACGACCTCCCGTAACCTGGCGTCGCCTCGGGCTTCGATTCCAGCGTAACGGGCACGGCGGGAATGACCTTCCCGTGTGGGTCTTTCGTTGCGTAGTTCAGGCGGCGTTCGAGTTCGCGCACCACGTCTTCGCCGAGGACATGTTCGATTTTCTCGGCGTCCTCGTGGACGTGGTCGGCGGCGATTTGCGCGGTATGCGTCAGGTAGAGCTCCCAGAGACGGTGGTTGCGGACGATGGCGCAGGCGGTCTGCCAGCCGGCGGGCGTGAGGAAGAGCGCGGCGGCCTCGCCGGGGAGGGTGGCGAGTTCGTGGCGGGCGAGCGCGGCGGCTTGCACCAGGATTTCCTCCTCGGTCTCGCGGCGGCGGGCGGCGAGTTCGCTGAAGGAAACGCCTTCGCCCAGGAAGTTGCGCGCTTCGAGGACGTGGTAGATGGCCTTGAGCGTGTTCTCGCGCTGGATGCGCGCGGCGCGGCTGCGCTGCCCCCACCAGCGCGCCAGCACGCCGTGGCGTGGGCCGAAGAGGAACGCGCCCGCGAAGACCGCCGTGGCCGCCAGCACCATGAACGGGCCGGTGGGCAGGTTGTTGCCGAGGAACGAGAGGAACGCGCCGAGCGCGCCCGCCGTCATGCCGAAAAGCGCGGCGAACAGCAGCATCCGGTGCATCCGGTCGGTGAGCAGATACGCGGCGGCGGCGGGCGTGATGAGCATCGCGGACACGAGCACGACGCCGACGGCTTGCAGCGCAATGACCACGGCGAACGCGAGCAGCAGCATCAGCCCGTAGTGAAACGCCTGCACGGGCAAGCCCACCGCGCGCGCAAACCCGGCGTCGAAGCTGGTGACGAGGAACTCCTTGTAGAACACGGCGATGACCACCACCGCCAGCCCGGTGACGACGCCCATGAGTTGCACGTCCGCCGCGCCGATGGCCGCCGCCTGGCCGAAGAGGAACTTGTCGATGCCGCTTTTGTTCCCGCTCGGCAGGCGCTGAATCATTGTGACCATGCAGATGCCCACGGCAAAAAACGACGCGAGCACAAGGCCGAGCGCGGTGTCCTCCTTGAGCCGCGTGGTTTGCTTAATGAGATGCACCACGCCCGCGCCGAGCAGGCCCGCGAGCGTCGCGCCGATGAAGATGGCGACGGGGTCTTTGCTCATGTTCCAGAGAAAGCCCAGCGCCACGCCGGGCAGGACGGCGTGTGACAGCGCGTCACCGACCAGCGCCATCTTCCGCACGACGAGGAACGAGCCGAGTAGACCACAGGAAATGCCCAGCAGCATCGAGCCCAGCAGCGCGTAGCGGACGGACGGGTCCTGGAAGGTGAAGAAGCGGAGGGCTTGTTCCCAAAGCGAGGTCTCGGAGAGGTCGCCGATGCGGGCGGCGTGGGCGGGCGAGGCGAGGAGCAGGAGAGCGAGGAGGGAAAAGTAAGGGGTGAGGAGTCGAACGAGTGACGGATGCCGACGCGCGACTCCCTCTCCCCCACCGGGGGAGAGGGCCGGGGTTAGGGGGCAAGTCGTGCGCGGAGACGAGGGCGCATTAAGTGGAGAGATTTCCTTGGTGCGGCCGGTGAAATCGTCCGCCCGCCTAGTTCGCCAGCCCGCCCCCTCACCCTGCCCTCTCCCCCGATGGGGGAGAGGGTGGGAGCGCGCGTCGGCGGCGGCGGGCGACCGGCCAAACCGTTGATACGGTTCGGGCTCCGCTGCGGCGCGGGACACCCGGCTGAAGCCGGGTGCTAATGAGAGGGCGTTGTTCACACGCTTCAGCCTTTCACTCTGACCGCCTCCGCCACCTCGCTCAAAATCGTCAGCCTGCCCCCATACGTCTTCTGCAACGTCTCGTAATTGAACACTTCCTCCGTGGGGCCGAAGCCGACGACGCGCATGTTCAGGAGCAGCAGCATGTCGAAGTAGTTGCGCGCGGTGGGCAGGTCGTGGTGGACGACGAGCAGGGTCTTGCCGGCGGCGCGTAGCTCGTGCAGCAGCGCGATGATGGCGGACTCCGTCGCGGCGTCCACGCCGGAGAACGGCTCGTCCATGAAGTAGAGGTCGCTCTCCTGCGCGAGCGCGCGGGCGAGGAAGACCCGTTGCTGCTGGCCACCGCTCAGGTTGGAAATCTGCCGGTTCGCGTAGGGCAGCATCTTCACCTTGTCGAGGCACTCGCGGGCTTTGTCGTGGTCGGCGCGCGACGGGCGTTTGAGCAAGCCCAGCTTGCCGTAGCGGCCCATGAGCACCACGTCCATCACGCTCACTGGGAAATCCCAATCCACGGACTCGCGCTGCGGCACGTAGCCGACGCGGCGGAGGTTCTTCGCGACGGGTTCGCCGAAAACCTTCACCCAACCACTGCTGACGGGCAGCAGGCCCATCGCGGCCTTGATGAGGGTGGACTTGCCCGCGCCGTTCGGCCCGACGATGCCGACGAGCTTGCCCGGCGGCACGACGAGGTCCACGCCCCACAGGACGGGCTTCTTGTGGTAGGCGACGGTGAGGTCGTGGATTTCGAGCGGAGGAGGGGACATACTTTCAACCACTGACCTACACTAACTGGCACTAATGGGAAGTGAAGCGAACAGCGCTTCGGCTTTCTTGTGGCTCGTCTTCATTAGTGCAGGTCAGTGCAGGTTAGTGGTTAGTTTATCGAGGTGGTGCCGCGCTACTTCAGCGCCCCCACGATGGTCGTGAGGTTGTGCTTGATCATGCCCTCGTAGGTGCCGAGGTCGTAGCCGTTTTCCATCTGGCCGAGCGTGCCCATCGCGTCCGAGAACAACTCGCCGCCGACCTTCACGCCGGCGTCCTTCGCGATGCGCTGGAGGGTCGCGGGCGACACGCTGGACTCGACGAAGATGGCCTTTAGATGGTTTTTCTTGATGAAGTCCACGAGCTTGGCCATGTCTGCGAGGCCGGCCTCGGTGACGGTGGAGACGCCTTGCAAGCTGACGACTTGGAAGCCATACGCGCGGCCGAAGTAGTTGTAGGCGTCGTGGCTGGTGACGAGGATGCGGCGGTCCTTGGGCAGCTCGGCGGCTTTCTTCAGCGACCACTCGTGCAACGCGCGGAGCCGGGTGGCGACTTCCTTGCCGCGCAGCTCGAAGTGCGCCTTGTCCGCCGGCGCGAACTCACTCAAGCCCTTCACGACCGTCTGCGCGCACAGCGCCCACAGCTCGACATCGAACCACACGTGCGGGTCGAAGTGGTCCTCGAATTCCGGCGGCTCCAGCAGCTTCTTCTCCGGCACGCCTTCGGTGACGGGGTAAACAAACTTCTTCGTGCGCGCCAGCTTCGTGAAGATGTCGGTCAGCTTCCCCTCCAGCACGAGGCCGTTGTAGAAGATGACCTCGGCCTGCTGGAGCTTGGAGACATCGGCGGCGGTGGCCTTGTAGAGATGCGGGTCCACGCCCGCGCCCATGAGGCCGGAGACTTCCACGCGGTCGCCGCCGACCTGCTGCACAAGGTCCGTGACCATCGAGGTGGTGGTGGTGACGCGGATTTTGCGCTCAGCGGCGGTGGTGGTGGAGGTGGTGCCGAGTGCGGCGAGGGTGAGGAGCAATGCGCCGCGCAGAAGGCGGCTTCGAGCCAGGTTCAGTTTCATGTTCAAGATTGCTGGCCGGCCAACGGCTGGCTGGTCGCAGCAACGGTGAAGGTAACGAAAGGTTTAATTGGATCAAGAAATAATATTAGCCACACCTAACTAAATACGCAGAGTCGATATTTGCGAATCCACCATGGCAATGTGGCTGGCCCTCACCAGCGCCGCGATGGCTGCTGGCTGGAGTTGATCCCGCCGCAGATCAGGGCTGGCGCTTTTGCCCGAGCGCCACGCCCGCCCCCACCAGGAGCATCGCCAGCCAGAACGTCGACGTCACCGGTTCGCCGAGCAGGAGCCAGGCCCAGAGCATAGTGCTGGCGGGGATGAGGCTGCCGAAGATGAAGACCTGGCTTACGGGCCAGTGGCGCAGCGCGTTGTTGTAGAGCGCAAAGGAGATGACGCCGCCGAACACGGTGCAATACGCATGCACGCCCACCAGTCCCCAGCCGAGGGCGATTCCTCCACGCGCGACCTCCCACAGTGCCGCCGGCGTGAGCCATGCGGCCGCTCGCCACATCGTGGCTGAGGTGATCTCCGCGCCGCTCATCGTCTGCGCGAGTTCGCGGCAATGGCGGCCGTAGAGCGTCCACAGGAAACTCGCACCCAAGGCCAGCAAGTCACCGCGCCAGTCGCCGCCGCTGGCCTGGAGCTTCGGCCAGAAGAGCAGCAGGAGCCCGCCCAAAGCCAGAGCCGCCGCTCCGTAGCGACGGAGCGAATCGAGGGTCGCGCGCGGACCACCCTCGCACAGCAGCGCCCACACCGGCGAGGTGCCGAGGCAAAGCGCGACGTGCGACGCTGACGTGAACTTGAGCGCGACGGTGAACGCCACGACATACACCGCGAGGCTCAGGCTGGACCGCCGCCAGAGCGAGCGACGCAGCTCCGGCGTGAGCGGATGCGTCGGGCCGAACCAGTCCGTCCGGCGCAGCAGCACGTAGAAGATCGCCCCGACGCACCACATGCGGCTGCACGCGATCCACACCGGCGGCCACTCCTGCACCAGATACTTCACGCCCGTGTTGTTTGCGCCCCAGAAGAGGATGGCGCAGAACAGCCCGGCTGCGATGGCGGAGTGGTTGCGGGTGGTGAACACGGGGTCGGTTTGGAGTTTGGGGTTTCGAGTTGAAGACTGACAGTTCGGCAACACCAAAGCGACCGAGCACCAACGCGAAACGCCAAACCAAAAACCCGAAACAGTGTTACGCGCCGAGCGCCTTCACCGTCGCCTCAAGGCTCGCGCAGTCGGCGACGTTCAGCACTTGGGCGGTCTTGTCGATCCGCTTCATGAAGCCGGTCAACGCGGTGCCGGGGCCAAGCTCGATGAAGCGCGTGAAGCCCTGTGAGAGGAGGCAGCGAACGGATTCCTCCCAGCGCACCGAGCCGGTGACCTGGGCGACAACGGTGTCCACGATGGCAGCAGGCGTGCCGTGTGGCTGCGCCGTGACGTTTGCGATCACCGGCACTGTCGGAGCGGAGAGTGAAATGCCCGCGAGCGCCTCACGGAGCTTGGGCTGCGCGCTGGCCATCAGCCGCGAGTGATACGCACCCGCGACCGGCAACGGCAGTGCGCGCTTGGCCCCACGGGCCTTCGCGAGCTCACAGGCCTTCGTGATTTTGTCCGCCTCGCCGGAGATGACGAGCTGGCCGGGGCAATTGAGGTTCGCGAGTTCCACGCCCGCCTCGGCGCAGACCTCGCGCGTCGGGCCTTCGTCGAGGCCGATGATCGCCGCCATGCCGCCCTTCGTCACCTCGCAGGCCTCCTGCATGAAGCGCCCGCGTGCCCGCACCACGCGCAGGGCGTCCTCGAAATTCATCGCGCCCGCCCCCGTCAGCGCGGTGAACTCGCCCAGCGACAATCCCGCCGTCGCCTCGAACTTCAGTCCCGGCACGCGTGCGCGGAGCAGCTCCAGCGCGACCCAGCTCACGAGGAAAATTCCCGGCTGCGCGTTCTCGGTCTTCGTCAGCTCCGCCTCCGGGCCGTTGAAGCAAACCCCAGCGAGGTCGTAGCCCAGCGCGACATTCGCGCGGTCGAACAGCGCCTGGGCGGCGGGAAACGCAGCGGCAAGATCCTTGCCCATGCCGACGCTTTGCGCGCCCTGACCTGCAAACAACAAAGCGGTCTTGCTCATAAAGTCGGGCGAGTGAACACGAGCCAAAATGGTTTTGAAAGTGGGAAGCGCTCCGTGCATGGGATCGGTGCCGCCAACAGCGTTGACGAACCCGCCTTGCTGTCCTTAACTCTGCGCCACTGGATTGACCCATTTCAACTCACAGCCCAACACCCACCATGCCTCCCAAGCCTGATTCCAAAGCCCTCGACACCAAGTCCGATTCCAAGGCCGCTGACGCCGCCAAGACCACCGCCGCCACCAAGCAGCGCGACCTCGACGCCGCCATCTCCACCATCACCAAGAGCTACGGCGAAGGCGCCATCATGCGTCTTGGCGTGGCCACGGCGCTGCGCTCCATCGAGGTGATTCCCACCGGCGCGCTCGCCATTGACCTCGCGCTCGGAGTGGGCGGCGTGCCGCGCGGACGCGTGGTCGAGATTTTCGGCCCCGAGTCCTCCGGCAAGACCACCCTCATGCTCCACGTCATCGCCAACGCGCAGAAGGCCGGTGGCCTCGCGGCGTTCATTGACGCCGAGCACGCGTTCGACCCCGGCTATGCCAAGAAGCTCGGCGTGAACCTGGACGACCTGCTCGTCTCCCAACCCGATTCCGGCGAGGAGGCGCTGACGATCTGCGAAACCCTCGCCCGCTCGAACGCGCTCGATGTCATCGTCGTGGACTCCGTCGCCGCGCTGGTGCCGAAGGCGGAGCTTGAGGGCGAG
>SXTU01000192.1 GCA_005791875.1 Verrucomicrobiales bacterium | reverse complement strand
GACACCCTTCGCACGGCGGCCATCGGCTACGCGGCTGGTCAGGGCAAAGACTCGGCCAACTCGTTCGTGGTCGGCTTGGGTGCGGATGAGACCCAGCCCAATGCGGTGCTCTCCGGCGACCGCAACTTCTTCAACTCTGGCGTTGCTGGAGCGGCTCCCGGCAACACGATGGGAATCAATCGTGGCGTAAACGGCCTTGCAGGAGCAGTGGCGGCGGCAGGCACGAACCCGGGCTTTGCGTTTGCCACGGCCCTTCCGACCAACTCGCGTTTCGCGTGGGCCGTGGGCACGAGCGCTGCCGGTGTGAACGCCGCGGCTATTGCGCAGCATGATGCCGCTGGCAACTTGGCGCTGTCGGATGGCAGCGTGCAGCAGGTCACCTCATCTGCCTTGGAGAGGCAGTTGCAGCAGGGCATGTCTGGTCTGGGTGCCGGCACCAGCATCGTCTTCCCGAACTAAGTTTCGATCTACCCAATCGCACGGAAGGGGCACTCGCAAGAGTGCCCCTTCTTTTTTAGTCATCACGGTGCTTGTAGAGCGGTGCCAGCTGTTTCAGGTTGCGAGGGGGCGCAACTCAGTTTCTTGCAACCCGGTTGAGCGTTCGTGGCCGTGCTCCCTCACCCCAGCCCTCTCCCTCTCCCAGCGGGAGAGGGCCGGGGTGAGGATGAGGGTGAAAACGTGAGGCGTCTGCCAGGCTGCGAATTCTCGTTCCTCCCATGCCCTGCAATAAACTGAGATGCGCCCGTTGCGAGGCTGGAACTGCCGTTTCATTTGCCAGTCGATGGAGGTGCGGTATAAGGCCGGTCGGCTTGATAAAACTTCAGTCGTTCTAGGAATAACGACTCCAGACCGCGCTGGTTTTTCCGACGTGCTAGTTCAATGGCCTCGGTGAGGGTGGCGGCTGCCCGCTTGTGCTGGCCGATCGCCGCCTGGGCTGCGGCCAGGAGATCGAGCAGTTCGGCGGTGCGTTCTGGCGCGTGCTGTAGCGCGTTTGCAGAATACTGAAGGGCAGCGGGTCCGTCCCGCAGTGTCTCGTCCGTTGCAAGGAGCCATCCGAGTTGATGCAGCGCGCGCCAATGACGCGCTTCACGGCGGAGGACCAGTTCGAGTTCCTGTTTTGCCTGCGCCGCGCGCCCCGAGCGCATGAGCAGCAGGGCGTAGTTGTAGCGGGTGTCAGCGTTGTCTGGAGCCGCGACAAGGGCACTCTGATACTGGGCAAGCGCTTCGGGGCTGCGACCCAGCTTGGCAAGGAGGGCGGCATGGTTGCCGAGGGCCACAGCGTGGTTTGGAGCCAAGCGCAGGGTATCCTCCAGCAAGGTCAAGGCCTCAGCCTCTTTCCCGAGCATTGAGAGGTAGGCAGCGCGGTCGAGGCGGGCCTCGATGTCCTGCGGGGCCAGCTTGATGGCTTCGGCCAAGGCCAGTTGCGCGCCTTCATAATCCTTGCGGACGGAGAGGGCGAGGGCGATGAGCTTGCGGATGTTGACTCCTTCTGGATTTGCCTCTGCCGCCGTCTGCATCATGGTGAGCAGCCCATCGGCGGTGCGACTGCGCGTTTCTTCGCGGAAGCTGGCGTAAAGCAACAGCTGCGCCCGGCGAAAGTCACCTATCTCGTTCAGGCTCATGGCCAGATTCCATAGGGAAGCCTGGCGGGGCCGGATGCGGTTGGCCTCCTCGAGCCAAGGGATGGATTCTTTGATCTGGTTCAGGATACGGAGCTCGGAGCCGACGTTGTTGAAGGCTGTGGCGTTGTTCCGCGTTACTTTCGCCGCGTGGGTGAAGAGGGTGATGCTCGTTTCCCAATGTTTCACCTGGGCGTGAGTCACGACCGCACAAGCCACCAGCACTGCGCTGCCTGCGAACTTCAGGATTTGCAATCGCGTGGCCTGCTCACCCGCCCATTGCGAAGCGGCCCACACGATCGCGCAGAAGATGCCGACCAGTGGCAGGTAGGTGTATCGGTCTGCGTGCGCCTGCTCGCCCACTTGCACCAATCCAACGACCGGCACCAGCACGCCGAGATACCACAACCAGCCGGTCAGCAGGAACGGTAGCCGCCGGACATACGTGAAGCAGATCAGTGATAATACCACAAGGGCGACACCCGATCCCAGCCACTGCGCTAAGGGCGTTTGCTGGGGCATGGGATAAAGGACTGCGAGGCGCGCTGGCCAGATGGCTTGCCAGAGATACGTTCCGTATGCGGCCAAGGCGTTGCGCACACGGTAGCCGATCGGCGTGTCTTCCAGTCCGCTCATTGCGCCGACTTGATGCTGCGAATAGACCGTGGAGAAACACAGCACCAGGACGATCCCGAAGAGCGGCAGCTTCTCGACGAACATCGCCCAGAACTGGCGCGCGCTCTGGTGCCAGCCGCGGATCCAGCCCAGGCCAAGCGGAGGCAGGCTGATGCGTTGCAGCGGCCAGAAGTCCAGCAGCAGCAGGACGCAGGGCAGCGTCACGATCATGGGCTTGGACATCACTCCCAGCACGAACCCGCCGAAAACCGTCAGGTAGCGCCGCGGCCCCGGCTGCTCCACGTAGCGTGCATGAGCCCAGATGGTGAAGAAAAAGAAGAAGCCACACAGCACATCCTTCCGCTCGGCGATCCAGACCACTGACTCGACATGCAGCGGGTGCCAGGCGAACAGCGCCGCGACCATGGCACTGGGCCAGACTGCGTGCGTGAGCCGGTCCAGCGCCAGAAAGGCCATGACCACAGCGGCACAGTGGATGAGCAAGTTCATTAGATGGTGGGCTCCCGCCACGCGCCCGAACAGCTCTACGTCCAGCATGTGCGAGAGCCAGCTCAACGGTCGCCAATAGTCAATGTCCGCAGAGGTGAAGGCCCACTTGATGCCCTCCCATGTGAAGCCAGCAGCGACTTTTGGGTTGTTGGTGACGAAAACGTCGTCGTCGTAGTTGACGAAATCGCAGTTCACCACTGGCAGGAAGATGAAAAGGGTCAAGAGGGCCAGCCCCGCGGCGATCTTGGCCCGGATCGGCATGCCGGCATCGGGGGAGATTTCGGTCAGGACGCGGACTGGGCCGGCTTCGGTGGGAAGGTTCATGCGGTGGGGCAGGGCGGACAGTCAGGCTGCGATGTTCAAAACTGGACGGGCAATGCGGCTACCAAACGAATCACCCCGCGGTTCGGGCGGATAGTGAACGACGAGACGCTAGGGCTTCAGTCCGCCAGTGTCAAAACCGTCCGCGCCGTCGGCTTGCGGGAGAATTGAGCGATGGTCTGAGTTCAGCGGCTGAGGCGGAACCCGGGGAAGATCACTTCCACCATGGTGACGACCAGAAACACGCCGCTGATCACCGCGTTGAGGCGGAAGAAGGAGTTGTTCACCCAGTTCAGGCTCCGCCTTCGCGCGAGGAAATGCTCCATGAACAGGCAGCCCAGAATCAGCACCAGCCCCACGTAGTAGGCCAGCCGGAATCCCGCCAGCAGGCCGAACAACACCAGCACGACCCACATGATGAGGTGGGCGATCAAAGAGGCGGACAGCGCGTTCTTCGGCCCCCAGGCCACGACGAGCGAATGCAGGCCGTGCGAGCGGTCGAACTCGAAGTCTTGAATCGCGTAGATGATGTCAAAGCCGATGAGCCAGAACACCACGGCCAACGCGAGCACGAGCGGCAGGACGCCGGTCAGGCCGCGCTCGGCGACCACGCGTCCGAGCGGCCCCATGCCGAAGGACGGCTCCGTGGCCGTGAAGCCGAGCTGGCCCTTCACCGCCAACCACGCGCCCACGGGCGCGAGCGCGAGCGCGAGGCCCAGCCAGACGTGCGTGTAGCTCGTGAAGCGCTTGGTCAGCGAATAGAAGCACACGAAGAACAGCGCGACGGGCGAGAGGTAGAAGCAGGCCGGATTCAAAAGTTTTGCCGCGCCCACCAACCCAACGGCGGCCAGCAGGCAAAGCGCCCACGCGCTCACGAGGGAGATCTGTCCGGCGGGCAAGTGGCGGTTCGCCGTGCGGGGATTGGCGGCATCGAACTTCCGGTCCACGATGCGGTTGAAGGCCATCGCGCACGCGCGCGCGCTGAACATCGCCAGCAGGATAAGGCCGAAGGTCCGCCAGCCCGGCCAGCCGCGAGTCTCGCGCGCCGCCACGACCATCGCGGCCAGGGCGAACGGCAGCGCGAAGACCGTATGTGAGATTTTTACGAACTCAGCCCACTTGCGGAGCGTTGCGAACATCGGGGCGGATGCTGGCAAATCGCGGGATGGAGTGCCACGCAGAACCGTGTTCACGCAGACGGCACCGCGGCGCTGAACTTTGGAGCCAGCACGTCGAGTGCGGCCTGTGCGGCCTCTCGAATGTGCTTCCGCATTGCTTCGGCGGCGGCGTCGGGTCGTTTGGCGGCCAGCGACTTCAGTATCTCCAGGTGGGCGTGGATAGCATCTTCCTGCGCGTGGCTGCGGTTGCCGACGACTTCGCGGATGACTTGTGCGAAGCGACCATAGCGGGCGATTTCCTCGGCAAGGCGGCGGTTGCCGCAGGTGGCGGCAAGCAACTCGTGCATCGCGCGGTCCACTGCCCACGCGCGCCGCGACCAGTCGTCGTCGCGCTTCCGCTCGGCCAGCAGCTCCTCGAAGGTGCCGGTGAGATGCTTCACCTCGCGCGCGTCCAAGCGATCGCAGGACAGCCGGGTGGCCTCGCCCTCGAGTAGCCCGCGCACATCGTAGAGGTCCTCAATCTCTCGCGGGCCGAAGGGCTGCATTATCGCGCCGCAGTTGGGGCGCACTTCGACCAGGCCAACTGCCGCCAGCTCGGAAATCGCCTCGCGCACGGGCGTGCGGCTGACGCCGAAGCGCTCGGCCAGTTCCGTCTCCACCAGCCGGTCGCCACCGGCCCAGCGGCCCTCGAACATCTCGCGCAGCAGCCGCCGCACGAGGTCGAGCCGGAAGACCGGGCCGGCTTCCGTCCGCGTGGCGCGTTTCTTCATGGAAAACAAGTTGTATACAAAGCGTGTAGATTGTATACAAAACTCCGTCGAAGTCGCTAGCACGAATGAGCCCTTGTCACAAACCGCTTTCGCCTCAGCACTGGTCGCGGCCTTTGCTCCGGGGCAGCCCGCGAACCGGCGCGTTCACGCTCATCGAGCTGCTGGTGGTCATCGCAATCATCGCCATCCTGGCGGGCATGCTGTTGCCCGCGCTGTCGAAGGCCAAGGCCAAGGGGCTGGGTATCAAGTGTGTGAGCAACGAAAAGCAGCTCGCGCTGGCTTGGCTGCTCTATGCTGAAGAACATGACGACCGCCTGCCGCCCAATCAGCACAACGCCAACTTCACGGGTTGGGTGCGCGGGATACTGAACTATGACCCCGCCAACACGCAGAACACGAACCCGACAAACGTCACGGCCGCGCTGCTCGGCCCTTTCGCCGGCAGCCCGCAGGTGTTCAAGTGCCCGGCGGACCGCAGCCAAGCTGGGACTCTGCCGCGCATCCGCAGTGTTTCGATGAACTCGGCGATGAACTCCTACTCGGGCGCCGCCGCGTCGAGTCCCTGGTTGGGGGCGACGACTGGCGTCAATTATAAATTCTTCCGGCGCACTCCGGACATCGATGCCATGGGCGCGGCGAACGCATTCGTGTTCATGGATGAACACCCAGACAGCCTCAACTTTGGCGACTTTTCCATCGCCATCATCACACCGGCCACACTGGCCCAGGCGCGGCTGATTGATGTTCCGGCTTCGTATCACAACAACGCCGCTTCCGTGGCCTTTGCCGATGGCCATGTGGAGGCGCACCGCTGGACGGACCCACGCACTGTGCAGCCCATCCGTAATGCAACCGGCCTGAACGTGATCAATTCCCCCAACAACTCCGACGTGCTCTGGATCTCCGAACGCACCTCGGTGCCCAACTGAATTTTCGCTACGGCCATGCCTCTGAAAGTGAACCGAAATCGTCGCCCCGCTGGCCCGGTGCTGGCCGCCTTGCTGGCCTGGATGTTACCGCTGCTAGCGGCGGAAGTGGACATATCGAAACTGCCGCCGGCCGCGTCGCGGCCAGTGGACTTCGCGAAAGACATCCAGCCGCTTTTCGCGACGAAGTGTTACTCCTGCCACGGCCCGGAGAAGCAGCGGGGTGACTTCCGTCTCGACCGCAAGGCTGCTGCCTTCAAGGGCGGCGACTCGCACGCACCGGACATCGTGCCAGGCAAGAGCGCGGAGAGTCCGCTGATTCACTTCGTCGCTCGACTCAAGCCAGAGATGCAGATGCCGCCGAAGGGCGAGGCTTTGACGAATGAGCAAATCGGGCTGCTGCGCGCGTGGATTGACCAAGGAGCGCAGTGGCCGGAAGACGGCTCCGGTGTGAGCGCAAAGCATTGGGCATGGGATCCGGTGAAGCGGCCGGCGGTGCCCCTAATCGGCAATCGGCAATCGGCAATCGGCAACCCCATCGACCGTTTCCTGCTCGCGAAGCTCGCCGAGAAGAACCTGTCGTTCTCCCCGCCCGCCGATGCGCGCACGCTCATCCGTCGGCTCTACTTCACCACCGTCGGCCTGCCGCCGACGCCCGAGGAGGTGGAGGCGTTTGTGCGCGAGTTCTCCCCGTCTCTCCGTCCCTCCGTCTCTCCCTCTCCGGCGGGACACCGGGACGGGGAGACGGAGAGAGAGAGAGAACGTGCGATCGGCGCGCTCGTGGACCGCTTGCTTGCCTCCCCGCACTTCGGCGAGCGCTGGGCGCGGCACTGGCTGGACGTGGTGCGCTTTGCGGAGAGCAACGGCTACGAGACCAACGGCACGCGCAAGAACGCCTGGCCTTATCGCGACTGGGTCATCCGCGCCTTTAACAGCGACATGCCCTATGACCGCTTCATCGCCGAGCAGCTCGCAGGCGACACGCTCGGCGTGGAAGAGGCCACCGGCTTCATCGTCGGCGGGCCGACGGACATCGTGAAGTCGCCGGACCCAGTCCTCACGGCGAACCAGCGCGCGGAGGATTTGAATGACTTCGCGGCCACGACCGCGAGCGCGTTCCTTGGCCTCACGCTGCATTGCGCGCGTTGCCACAACCACAAGTTCGACCCCATCGCGATGACGGACTACTACGCGGTGGTGGCGTGCTTCGCGGGCGTGCAGCACGGCGAGCGAGCGGTGAAGCCGGCGAACATCGCGGAGTTGCAGGCGAAGGCCGATGCGCTCCGTCAGCAGCTCGCCGGTGTCACGAAGCAGTTGGAGCGCTTCGAGCCGGTCGCGCAGGCGGGCACGAATGCGGCCACGCAGTTGCGTCCGCCGGTTGCGCGCGGCTTGAACCTAGAGCGGTTCGCCCCGGTCGCCGCAAAGTTCCTACGTTTCACCATCGCGGAGACGACGCAGTTGGAGCCCTGTGTGGACGAGCTGGAGGCGTTCAGCGTGGGCGCGGCGGCGCGGAACGTCGCGCTCGCGAGCACGGGCGCGAAGGCCACGGCGTCCAGCACGCTACCGGGCTACGCGATTCACAAGCTGGAGCACGTGAACGACGGTTTGTATGGCAACGACCGGAGCTGGATTTCCAACGAGCGCGGCAAGGGCTGGGTGCAAATTGAGTTCGCAAAGGAGGAGACGATTGACCGGGTCCAGTGGAGCCGCGACCGCGACAACGTGCCGCGTTACATTGACCGGCTCGCCACGCGGTATCGCGTCGAGGTCTCGCGCGACGGCGTGGCGTGGCAAGTGGTGGCGACTTCGGCGGACCGGCAGGCGTTCGGCGGAAAAGCGCCCGGCGGCATCACCTACTCGGCGGAGGGCATGGCTCCCGCCGAGGCAGCGCGGCTGACGGAACTGCTCGCGTCGCGCAAGAAGCTGGAGGCGGAAATCACGACGGTGACGACGTTCCCGATGGTTTACGCGGGCAGGTTCGGCAAGCCGGCGGACACGCATCTCATGCACCGCGGCGACCCGATGCAGCCGCGCGAGAAGGTCGCGCCGGGCGCGCTGGCGTCGTTCGCGCCGAAGTTGTCGCTGCCCGCCGAGGCGACCGACTCGGAGCGTCGGCTGGCGTTGGCGAAGTGGCTTGGCTCACCGCAGCATCCGTTGACCGCGCGGGTCATCGTGAACCGGCTGTGGCATTACCATTTCGGCACCGGCCTCGTGGACACGCCGAGCGACTTCGGCTTGAACGGCGGGCGCCCGTCGCACCCGGAGTTGCTCGATTGGCTGGCGAGTGAGTTGGTCGCGAGCGGGTGGCGGTTGAAGCATGTTCACCGGCTCATTCTCACGAGCGCGGCGTTTCAGCAGGGCGGGCAGTATTCAGTGTTAAGTAATCAGTCTTCAGTGAAGAAGACGGCAGCGAGCGGGCGCTCCACTGAACACCGGCCACTGAATACTGATTACTCCAAGCGTGCCCTCGCAACCGACGCCGGCAATCGCCTCCTCTGGCACTTCCCCGCGCGCCGCCTCGAAGCCGAGCCGCTCCGCGACGCGATGCTCGCCGTGAGCGGCAAGCTCGACCGCACGATGGGCGGGCCGGGCTTCGACCTGTTCGCGCCGAACAGCAACTACGTGAAGGTCTATAACTCGCGCACGGATTTCGGCCCGGCGGAGTTCCGCCGCATGGTCTATCAGTCGAAGCCGCGCACGGAGCTGGACAACACGTTCGGCGCGTTCGATTGCCCGGACGCGGGCCAAGTCACGCCGAAGCGCACGAGCAGCACGACGCCGCTGCAGGCACTGAACCTGTTGAACAGCCCCTTCGCCCTGCAGCAGGCGCAATTCTTCGCGGAGCGGGTCGAGCGTGAGGCGGGGCAGGGGAGCGATGCCCAAGTAAAGCGTGCCTTCCAGCTCATCTTCACGCGGGAGCCGGCAGCGGAGGAAAGCGCTGCGAGTGTGAAGTTGGTTCAAGCGCACGGTTTGCCAGCCTTGTGCCGCGCGCTCTTCAACGCGAACGAGTTTCTGACTGTCTTCTGACCTCCGATGAACCGCGCTTCAGTCAGGAAATTGGTCCAGCACCCGCAGACCCGGGATGGCCGAGAAATGTTTGTCGCGCGTGAGCACTGCCCCGCCAGCCTTCATCGCGCAGACGGCGATGACGGCGTCGGTGAGGGGAATCTTGAAACCATGCCGGTCGGTCTGCCAGAGCAGGTCTTCGGCAGCCTCCCAGACTGGATTGATGGTGGGGATGTAGAGCAGGCAACTGAAGTAGGCTTCGAGCGCTGCGCGGGACTTGGGGGTGCGCATTCCGCGCAGAACCTCACAGCGGATCACCCCACAGGTTGCGAGGTCGTGGGTCTGCGCGTAAGGCGCAAACACCTGCGCCGGGTCACGACCCGCACGCAGGTGCTCGATGAAGATGCAGGAATCAACGATGATCACAGGCGCGCAGGTCTACTTCCTTTTACGCCTGGGTTTGAGGTAGCTGACAGGACTGCCCGGCGGAGCACTCTGCGGCGGCGCTGCATCCGGCGTTTCAGCCAGACGCAGCGCCATGAGGTCGTAGCCGGGGTCCACGGCTTCGAGGAGTTCAGCCCTGCTCAAGCCGAGACCTTTCTTCCCGATCTCGGCGAGTCTCGCCTTCCTGTCCATCTCCTTGAGCGCGAGGTCCACGGCTTCGGTCTTGCTCGCGGCTCCGCTCCATCTCATCACTCTTTCGAGGATGCCTTCGTCAATGTGCATCGTCATCTTCATGGCCGAAGTATGGCATTGATGCCATACTCAACGCAAGCCCTATTTTCAAGCTCTTCTGTGCTGTCATCCTGTTTCGCTTCGTGATGAAAAAACTGCCATCAGCCCAAACTCTTCTTGTGGAGCGCCGCGAATTTCTGCGTTGGAGCGGCATGGGCTTGGGCGGGGTTGCGCTTGCATCTCTGCTTGCGGAGCGGGGTTTGCTCGGGGCCGACAGGTCGGCGATCCGACCAGCGATTGACTCATCACAGCCCTACGCTCCGCGAGCGCCGCACTTCACGCCGAAGGCCCGGCGCGTGCTGATGATTTTCTGCACCGGCGCGTTGAGCCACGTGGACTCGTTCGACTTCAAGCCGGAGCTGTTGAAGCGGCACGACACGCCGATGCCGGGGCAGGACAGGCTCGTGACCTTTCAGGGCGAGAACGGCAATCTCATCAAGCCGCTCTGGGAGTTCCGCGCGCGTGGTCAGTGCGGCAAGATGACGAGCGACCTCCTCCCGCACCTCGGCGCGTTGTCAGACGATCTTTGCTTCATCCACTCGATGACCGGCAAATCGAACACACACGGTCCAGCCGAGAGCCAGATGAGCACTGGCTTCATCCTCGACGGCTTTCCCAGCATGGGCGCGTGGGTGAGCTACGCGCTCGGCAGCGAGAGTCAGAATCTCCCGGCCTACGTCGCGATTCCCGACCCGCGCGGCGTGCCGCAAATCAGCACTCGGCAATGGGCCCCCGGCTTTCTGCCCGCCGCATATCAGGGCACACCGTTCAATGCGGACAAACCCATCGCCAACCTCGCGCGGCCCGCGGCCATCAGCGAAAGCGCCGATATGGCCACGCGCGAATTCGTGAAGTTCCTGAACGAGCGCCATCTCACCGAACACCCCGGCGACAACGAACTCTCCGCCCGAATTGCCAGCTATGAACTCGCGGCACGGATGCAGCTCGCCGCCGCCGAGGTCAGCGGCACGCACGGCGAAAGCGCCGCGACCCTCGACCTCTACGGCGTCAACGACCCGAACAAAACCAAAGCCGGCTTCGCGAAGAACTGCCTGCTCGCGCGTCGGCTCCTGGAGCGTGGCGTCCGCTTCGTGCAACTCTTCAACGGTGCTTACGCGATGGGCGAGGGCGTTGGCAACTGGGACGGCCACAAGACCATCGTCAATCAATACCCTGGCCATGCGAACATCCTCGACCAACCTTGCGCCGCGCTGCTCCGCGACCTGAAGTCGCGCGGCCTGCTCGCGGACACGCTTGTCCTGTTCGTGACCGAGTTCGGCCGGATGCCGACGTTCCAAAAAGGCGCGAGCGGCCGCGACCACAACCCCGCCGGCTTCACCATTTGGCTGGCGGGCGCTGGCGTGAAGCCCGGCTTCAGCTACGGCGCGACGGACGAGTTCGGCTACCGCGCGGTGCAGGACGTGACCACCATTTACGACCTCCACGCGACCGTGCTGCACCTCCTCGGCCTCGACCACGAACGCCTCAGCTTCTACCACAACGGCATCGAGCGCCGTCTCACGGACGTTCATGGGCATGTGGTCGAGGGCGTTCTGGCCTGAGCGTCAACAAACTTTTCCCTCCGCAGTTTCTTACTTCTTGAGCGGGTCTGGAGCCGGGCATACCTTCGCCGCATACCGATGGCTCAAGGCCTGTATTTGTCGCCGAAGATGTCGCAGTCGATGGTGCTGTCACCCCAGCTCCAGCAATCCCTCGCGCTCTTGCAGGCCCCCATCCTCGAGCTGCGCGCGCAGGTCGAGGCCGAGCTGGAGCAGAACCCCGTGCTGGAGGAGACGGTCAACGGGGAGATGGAGATCGAGGAGAAGGCTGACAAGGAAAAAGATGAAGTCGCCGCGCAACTCGATCCCGCCGAGCCGCCAACGGACCTGACCTCCGACTCGATGCCGGAGAAGGAAAGCGCGGAGCCGGTGGACGATTTTCAAGCCGAGTTCGACAAGCTCGCGCAACAGGATCAGGAATGGCGCGACCACTACGCGCAGAGCAACACGTCCGGCCGCACGAGCGCGGAAGACGAGGAGCGCCGGCAGTTCATGTTCGATTCGCTCGTCGCTGGGCAGTCTTTGCAGGAAATGCTTCTGGAACAAGTGCGCGACGCGGAACTGACGCCGGAGCAAGTGCCCCTCGCTGAGATGATCGTCGGCAACATTGACGAGCGCGGTTACCTCACCGCGAGCGTCGAGGAACTCGCGGGGTCCACGGGCATGCCGCTCGAACG
>SXTU01000191.1 GCA_005791875.1 Verrucomicrobiales bacterium | reverse complement strand
TCTCTCCCGCCGCATGCCCACCGGTCAATCCGGCTTCCGCCTGGCCACGCCACGCCTAGCGCGTGCGCGCCTTTCTGCGCAGCGCAAAGCGCTCACATTCACCATCATCGATCCAAAATGATTACTCCGTTCGCCAGATGGACGCTCGGCCTGGCCCTGCTCGTCGCGCTCCTCACGCTCGCCTGCTTCTGGCCGGCGGTGTCGGCGGACTTTGTCGGGTGGGATGACGACATCAACCTCTACGAGAACGCGCGAATCCAAAAACTGTCCGCCGAGAACCTGCACTGGATGTTCATGGATCTCGAGAAGGCCATGCGCTACAAGCCGCTCTCGTGGCTGGCGTGGGCTGTGATCCACGAAGGAGCCGGGTTGAAACCAGCGCCGTTCCACCTGGCCAATGTGCTGCTCCACACGGCCAACGCCGTGCTGCTGTTTTTCCTGTTGAAGGCGTTGCTCGGGGCTGGGCTTGCAAGCACGAGCAAACTACAAAACGAGCTGGGCGCAGCGGTGGGCGCACTGTTCTGGAGCCTGCACCCGTTGCGCGTGGAGCCGGTCGCGTGGGCCACAGGACTTCCCTACTGCCTGTCCCTCTGCTTCGCCCTGGGGATGATCCTGTGCTACTGGCAGTTTGCCACCGCCCCAGCCGGAGCCAGATCAAGTGGCCTGTATTGTGCCGCCGTCGCCTTGTTTGTGCTCGCGCTGATGACGTATCCCATCGTCATCAGCCTCGCGGTGACACCCGTGGCCATGGATTATTGGCTCACCTGCAAACGCGCGGAACCCTCGCCATGGCTGCGATGGCGGCACGCGCCGTTCTTCACTGCCGCCGCGCTTCTGGCCGTGATCGCCTTGTTCGCCCGGTTCGAGCGAAGCGCGCAGTATGAGGCTGTCAGCGGACTCGACGAGTTCACGATGGGACACCGGGTTTCGCAGGCGTTTTATGTCTGGGCTTACTACTGCTGGCGCATGGCATGGCCCGTCGGACTTTCGCCGCTCTACTACAACCTGACCGGCTTCTCGCCGGGAGACTGGCCTTTCCTCCTGAGCTGCGTGGTGGTTGTCGCCGCCAGCGTGAGCTTGTTCCTCCGCCGCCAGCGCTGGCCGACGGCATGGGTCATCATCGGGTGCCATCTCGCCTGGCTGGTTCCTGTCCTGGGGCTTACCGAGAATTCTTACGTGCCAAGTGACCGCTACAGCTACGCGAGCGGGATGCTCGGCGGGCTGGGGCTGGCAATCGGTGCGCGCCGCTTGCTCGCAGGCGGAAAAATCGCCGCAGCAGCCACAGCCTCGCTGCTGTTGCTGGCGTCGCTGGCAATCGTCGCCGTCCGGCAGGTTTCGATTTGGCACGACACGCCGCGACTGTTTGCGCACATGATCGAGCATGTGGACACGGACAAGCGCCGCAGCCTCCTCTGGTTGCATCTAGGCTCATGGCATCAGAAACGACGGGACTACACGGCTGCCGAGCAAGCCTACCGTGCCGGACTGTCGGGGACAGCTGATGAACCGAACCTTCACATCGCCCTCGGCCAAGTTATGCAGCGTCAAGGTCGCCACCGCGACGCCCTGCCGCACTACGAATTCGTCCTTCAGCAAGGCAAGGCCGACGCAGACCTGTTCGGCGATTATGCGGTTGCCTTGTTGTTCACTGGCCAGACTTCGGCTGCGGAACAGCAGATCGCCGAAGCCGTCCGCCGCGCGCCAGAACAGCACCGGCATCGCCACAACTGGGCCTTGATCCTCAAGCGCCTCGGCCGTGATGCGGAGGCCGACGCCCAAGAGTCGGAGGCCCGACGGATCGCCGCAGCCGAGGCGGCGCGAGTGCCGGCCAAGTGAACGCCGTATGATCAACACGGGCCACCGGATCCTCCGCACCGCTGCTGTCCAGATGAAGTTTGGCGGCACGGTGGAGGAAAATTTGGACACCATCGCCCGGACCCTGCGGCTCGCCGCGAGGCGCAAGGCCGACACCGTCCTCTTCCCTGAGTGCGCCACCACGGGCTACAACCGCGACTTCAAGACGCTGTCACGGGCTGAGGTCCACGCGGCGCTGGAGCGTGTGGGCAAGCTGGCGGCGAAGTTCGGCATCAATGTGCTCCTCGGTTCACCAGTCTTCCGGCGTGGGCACTGGCAGAACTGCCTCGTGGTCTTGGACCGGCGCGGGCGCGTCGTGCATTGCTACGCGAAGTGCCAGCTCACCGAGCGCGACCGCCGGTTCTTCGCGCCGGGGGATTCCGTCGCGCTGTTCAAGCTCGATGGCATTCTCTGCACGGCCATCATCTGCCATGAGCGGCGTTACCCAGAGCTGGTTCGTCTCGCGGTGATGGCGGGAGCGCGCATTGTCTTCCACCCGAACGCAGGGCTGGACTCGCTCGCCGTCTCACTTCGCAAGCGCGGCGGACGCGACGGTATTGCGGTGCGGGCGTTCGAGAACGCGGTGTTCTACGTGTTCTCCAACTCCGTCGGGCCGCAGGGCGATGGACTGTGGTCTGCGGGCGACTCGAAGATTGGCGCGCCAGACAGCCGCGTGCTCGCGCTCGCGAACAATCGCGACGAGGCCGTCATCACGGCTGACCTCGACTTGGCAGCAGCCACTGGCAAGTATGCCGCCGACAGCCTCGCCCACCCGCGCTTTTTGTCGGCTGAATGGCGACGGATGATCCGCAAAGTGCGGGCACAGGCGAAGCGCAACAGTTCACTCGTGTGAGATTCCGCTGACCTTCCGCGTCTCTCCACTGTGCCCGCGTTCACGGCCCACCTGTGCGGAGCGAGCGCTTGATGCCCCCACCGGCAAAGCCCACACTGCCGCTGATCCTTATGCACGCATGAATCCCGATCCGGCCGAAACCAACTTGCCCCGCCAGCAACTCTGGTTCGCCCTCGCCGTCGCGGTTGTGACGCTCGCGTGCTTCTGTCCCGTCATCTCCTCGGATTTCGTCTTGTGGGATGACGACATCAACATCTACGAGAACTCGCACATTAAGGGGCTGACGGCGGAGAATTTGCGATGGATGTTCACGGACTTGGTTCAAACCCTGCGCTTCAAGCCGCTGAACTGGCTCGCTTGGGCGACCATCTACGAAGTGGCGGGGATCAAGCCCGCAGCCTTTCACCTCGCCAATGTTCTGCTTCACACGGCGAATGCGGGCCTTGTCTATCTCCTGTTCAGTGCTCTCCTCCGGAGCGGCAAAGGCTCACACTTGGCAGTGCGCACCCAGCTGTGTGCGGCGATAGGGGCGCTGGTGTGGAGCCTGCACCCACTGCGGGTCGAGCCGGTCGCGTGGGCCACGGGCCTTCCGTATGAGTTAGCGCTCTTGTTCGCGCTGACCAGTGTGAATCTCTACTGGCGGTTCGCGACCGGTCCAGAGCCGCGCGCCTGGGCCGCATGGACGTATCGCGGTTCGATCGCTTGCTACCTCCTCGCCTTGCTCACGTATCCCATCATTCTGGGTCTGGCGGTGGTGCCAGTCGCGATGGACTGGTGGTTGGCCCGTGAACTCGGCCATCAGGGGCGATGGCTGCGCGCGCGACACCTGCCCTTCCTCATCGGAGCCGCCTTGCTGGTGGGCGTGAATTTCCTTGGCCGTCTCACTCCCAACCCGGTTTATGTGGAAGCTGCGCCGCTGGCCACGTTCTCGGTGCTCGATCGTGCCATGCAGGGCTTCTACGTGTGGACATATTTCCTCATCCGCCACGTTTGGACCGCCGGCCTGTCGGTGGTTTATTACGAGTTGGTGGGCTTCGACCCTTGGAGCTGGCCGTTCGTGGCGAGCGCGGTGTTTGTCGTGGTCGCGAGCGTGACGCTGTTTGGCCTGCGTCGGCGCTGGCCGTTTCCGTGGGTCGCGTGGGCCTGCCATCTCCTCTGGCTGGTGCCGGTGCTGGGATTGACGGAAAACCAGCATTCGCCGTCGGACCGCTACACTTACGCCAGCGGCCTGCTCATCGGCCTGCTCGTCGCGGTCGGCCTGCACCATCTCGCAGGATCTGAACGGTGGCGACTCGGTTTGATGGGGGCGGGAGCGGGTCTGGGGTTGTTCGCATGGCAGTCGAGTGTGCTGCTGCCCAACTGGCGGGACAGCGGGCACTTGTTCCGGCACGTGATCTCGGTCTTGGAGAAGGACGGCCAGCGCAGTGGCATCTGGACGCGCCTGGGGCACTGGCACTTGATGCGCAGGGAATTCGCCGAGGCCGAACTCGCCTACCGGAACGCCTTGCCTGGCGCGCACGATCTTCCAGACCTGCACTTTCGCCTCGCCTGCGTCATCCACGAGCAGAAGCGTTACCGTGAAGCGCTGCCGCACTACGAGATCGCGCACCGGGCCGGCAAGCTAACGGACGAGCTCCTCGGGGACTACGGCATAGCGCTCATCGCCGCCGGGCAGGCGGAAAATGCGGAAAAGCATTTCGCCGAGGCAGTCCGCCTCGCTCCAACCAAACCCCGGCACAGGCAAAACTGGGCACTGACACTCAAACGTCTCGGTCGCGAAGCTGAGGCCGCCGCGCAGCAAGCGGAAGCGCAACGCCTGAGCAGCACCCCGCAACCAGCCTCCGGCCTTGCCCCCAAGTGAACAACAGCCCCAGACGCGTTCGCAAACAACCTTCGCCTCAATGAGCTGATCAGTGCAGGATGTGTAGCCTATGAAATACGTCCTTTGCCTTTGGCTGCTAACCTCCGCAAGCCTGTTCGCCGCCGAACTCCCGACCTTCACGGCCGGGAAGAGCACCGTTTCCTTCACGGCGCTGCCGCAGCAGGCGGAGCCGGATGAGGTGAAGTGGCGGCTGCACTCGGTCGAGAATCCCGGCGCGTTCGACCTCGCGAAGGAAAAATTCCTGCTCACCGTCCCGGCCACCTACAAGCACGCCGACAAGTGGGGCGTGTTCATCTGGATTTCGCCGGGCGACACCGCAGCCATCCCGGCGGACTGGGAACCGGTGCTGGCCGCGCGGAAGCTCCTCTTCGTCGGCGCGCTCAAGTCCGGCAACCCGCGCAGCATCTTCGACCGCGTGCGCCTCGCGGTAGCCGCGAATCTCGCGCTGCGCGACCGCTTCAACGTGGATGGCAGGCGTGTGTATGCGAGCGGCTTCTCCGGCGGCGGGCGCGTGGCGAGCATGGTGGGCGTGGCCTACGCGGATATGTTCAGCGGCGCGATACCGTTCATGGGCGTCAACTTCTACGAGGACATTCCGGCAGGCGACGGCAAGACGACCTACGGCGCGAACTTCATCCCGGATGAAGAGGTGCTGGCCATCGCCAAGAAGTTCTGCCGCTACGCGCTGGTGACCGGCGAGAAGGATTTCAACCGCGCAGGGACGAAGACGGTCTTTGAGCAGGGCTTCAAGAAGGAGGGCTTCGCCAACGTGACTTATCTCGAAGCGCCCGGTGTCGCTCACAGCCTGCCCCCTGCTAAGTGGCTTGAGCAAGGGCTGGAGTTCCTCGACACCGGCAAGGGCGTGAAGCAGGCGGACGCGAAGTAGCCAGCGTCAGGCGAGGGCAAAAGGCGCACAGGGTTGGGCAACTGTTGCGAAGTCACCGCCAAGGGATCGGCCTAGCAATGGACACCGTTCAGCTCACGGAATGAGCTGCGGGCGGCGGTCACCGCCCGAATGAAAGAAACCCATATGATCAAGTTGTCCGAATTGCTGATCGCCCTGTTCGCCGCAAGCCTGCCGGTCACCTAGGTCCTGCTCATGGGGCATTTCATCCTCAAGAACGAGGCGGAGGATCTCGCCAACCTGGCCAAGTCCGCTCCGCTGGAACCGCATGAGTGCTGCTGCGAAGCCGCCGCGCAGGCGCTCGCGGGCAAGAGCGTGTCGAGAGAAGCTGTCGCCGCTCCCTGACGGCGACAGTGGCGTCGGACGCGAAGTAGCCGCCGAGGTAAGGAGGCGGATGACTGGACGGGCAGACCAATCCGCCTCCGCACCTCGGCGGCTACCTATTGAGCGGACTTGCCAATTGCAGTCCGCCCCCACCTCGGCTACCAAGTCCCATGCGTTTCATCGGCAGCGTCATCGAACGGCTGCAGCGGCACCCGAAGCGGATGGTTTTCCCCGAAGGCACCGAGCCGCGCGTGTTGCAGGCGGCCCGGCAGTTCTGCTCGCTCCAGCTTGGCGCGCCCATCCTGCTCGGCGACCGCACCCACATCAAACGCGTCGCCGAGGGGCTGAACCTTTCCCTCCAAGGCATCCGCATCATCAACCCGAAGGAGAGCGAGGATCTTGAGCGCTTCGCAAAGACCTACGTCCGCCTCCGCCGCGCGAAGGGCATGCAGCATTCCGAGGCGCTCGACGCCATGCGCAAGCCAAACTATTTCGGCGCGATGATGGTCGCGATGCGCCAGGCGGACGGCCTCATCTCCGGCGCGAGCGAGGCGTCCGGCAGCGTCCTGCGGCCGGTGTTTCAAATCATCCGGCTCGCGCCCGGCTACATCTCGGCATCGAGCTGCATGGTCCTCGAAGTCGAGGACACGCGCTTCGGCCATCAGGGAGCGATGCTCATGGCGGACTGCGGCGTCATCCCCGAGCCGACGGTCGAGCAACTCGCGGACATCGCCGTGGCCAGCGGCTTTCTCGCGCGGCAACTCCTCGGCGTCCGGCCGCGCGTGGCGATGTTGTCCTTCTCCACCAAGGGCAGCGCGAACCATCCGTCAGTTCAAAAAGTCGAAGCTGCGACCGTCCTCGCACAACAACGCGGCAAAGAACGCGCGCTCGATGCGGACTTCGACGGCGAACTCCAGGTGGACGCCGCGCTCGTGCCGGAGATCGCCTCGCGCAAGGTTCCCGAGAGCCAGGTCGCTGGCCACGCGAACGTCCTTGTCTTTCCCGACCTCAACTCCGGCAACATCTCCAGCAAGCTCGTGCAGCACGTCGCCCGCGCGAACGCCTACGGCCAGATTCTCCTCGGTCTCGACATGCCGGCGGCGGAAATCTCTCGCGGCGCGAGCGCGCACGACATTCTTGGTGTCGCCGCCATCGTCGGCCTGCAAGCCATCGAGTATCGGCTGCTGTATCCAGATGCGGGGGCGCATGTGACGGGGGAGTGAGGCTGCGAATGAAAACGGCGAGCCAATTCGTGTTCCTTAGTGTCCATTAGTGGTCATCCCTTCCCCGCATGAACCTCATCACCCCCCGCGTCTTCATCGCCGCCACCCGGCAGAACGACGGCAAGACCACCACCTCCCTCGGCCTCCTCTCCGCGCTGCAAAACCAGTTCCCGCGCATCGGCTACATCAAGCCCGTGGGCCAGCGCTTCGTGGAAATCGCCGAGCAGAAGATTGACGAGGACACCGTGCTGATGGACGCCGTTTACAAGCTCGACTGCCCGCTCGTGGACATGAGCCCCATCGCCGTCGAGCCGGACTTCACCCGCAAGTATCTCTCCGAGACCAGCAACGACGCCCTCGTGCGCCGCATCCAGAAATCCTTCGACCGCGTCGCGTGGGAGAAGGACTTCGTGCTCTGCGAAGGCTCCGGCCACGCCGGCGTCGGCGCGGTCTTCGATCTCTCCAACGCACAGGTCGCCAAGGCGCTCGGCGCGAAGGTCGTCATCGTCACGCGCGGCGGCATCGGCAAGCCGGTGGACGAGGTCGCGCTGAACCAGGCCCTCTTCGAGAAGCACGGCGTCGAGGTCATCGGCGTCATCGTCAACAAAGTTTTGCCCGACAAGCTCGACTACATCGCCGAGTTCACGCGCAAGGGCCTCAAGCGAAAAGGCCTCGAACTCCTCGGCGTCCTCCCGCTCCAGCCCATCCTCGTCAAGCCCACCCTCGCCACCATTCGCGACGAGTTGGCCGCCGAAAACTTGAGCGCCCGCAAACGCCTCACCCAGCTCGTCGAGGACATCGTCGTCGCTGCGATGGGCGCGAACAACGTCGCCAAGCATTTCCGCTGCGGCACCCTCATCATCACCCCCGGCGACCGCGAGGACATCGTGCTGGCCGCAGCCGCCGCCGCCCAGGCGAACCCCGCCGAGAGACTCAGCGGCCTCGTCCTCACCGACAACCTCCGCCCCAGTCCCGCCACCCTCGACGTGATTCGCAAGCTCGACTTCCCCGTGCTGCTCGCCGAGGAAGACAGCTACGAAGTTGCCTCCAAAGTCCACGACATCATCGTCAAGACCCGTCCTGACGACGCCGAGAAAATCGCCGTCATCCGCGACCTCATCGCCCAGCACGTGGATGTCGCGAAACTCCTCGCCGCACTCTGAGAATGTCCGAGGGCTGACTCCGCGCCTTGAACCGCAAACACCAGTCGTCGTTTGACAAGCTTGTCCGTTCGGCTCCACTCCTGCGCCTATGAAAAAGCAATTGTCACCAACCCAACGGGAAGCACTGCTCAGAGCGTTGAAAGCCCGTTTTGAGAACAACCTGAACCGCCACAAGACCCTCGATTGGGCCAAAGTCCAGGCCAGGCTGGAAGCTCAAGCCGAAAAGCTCTGGTCACTCCACGAGATGGAAAAAACCGGCGGCGAACCGAATGTCGTGTCGTGGTGCGATCAAAACCGGACAGCCCTGTGCGATCAAAAGCGGACTAATCCTCAAAACCTCGGCTTGGCGGTTGCCCTCCACCTCGCAGCTCTCATTCTCGGCGCTGCTTCAGCGGAGGATAGGGCTCTGCGGGGACGCAACCTGAGCGCCGCTTGAAGCCTGACCAACCGCAGGCCGGGCCATCACCAACGTGGTGACCCGGCTTCTCTGCCGGGCTCAGGGTCTGAAGCCGATTTCCGAAGTCGAGGCTGAAAGCCTCAAACATGACAGCCCGGGGCAACGCCCCGGGTAGCGGAATAGAAGGATCGCAGCCCTGAAGGGGCGGAACATTTTGTGTCGCCCTTTCAGGGCTTGGAATCTCCTTGCCGGGCAACCCGGGGCGTTGCCTTGGGCTGGTTTGTGATGCTCCTTCGGAGCGCCAACTTCGAAGTTCGGGATGAATCGGAGCCGTAACCCATCCGCCCTGCCCTGCTCGCTCTCAACGGCAGAATTCGCTTCGCGGGCCGGGGCTTCGGCGGCAACATCCCGGCACGACACCATGAAAAAGCGCATCTGGAAAATTGCCGGCATCAACTTCGACCACTTCCACATGGGCGACCTACTCCGTTACGCCCACGAGCATCCGCACGCGGAGATCGTCGGCGTGAGCGACGAGCAGCCGGAGCGGATGGCCGAGGTTGTGCGGAAGGGACTCGTGCCGGGCGACCGCGCGTTCACGGACTACCGCGCGTGTCTGGAGCGGACGAAGCCCGATGTGGTCATCCTCTGCCCCGCCGCGTCGAAGCACGGCGAGTGGGTGAGGAAGGTCGCGCCCTACGGCCCGCACATCATGGTGGAGAAGCCCTTCGCAGCGTCACTGAAGGAGTCGGATGCGATGATTGCGGCGATGCCGCGTGGGAAGACCTTGATGATCAACTGGCCGTTGCAATGGGTGCCGTCGCATCGGAAGGCGTTCGAACTGGTCGAGCGCGGGACGATCGGGGAGGTGACGAACGTCTGGCACTTCGGCGGCAATCGCGGTCCGCTCTGGCACGGCGCGGACAAGGACGTGAAGACGCCGGCGCAGGTCGCGAAGGAGAAGCCGCACTCGTGGTTTTATGAGAAGGCGCGCGGAGGTGGATCGTTGCTGGATTATCTCGGCTACGGCACGACGCTTTGCACATGGTATCAGGGCGGCAAGCGACCGATCGAAGTCACGGCCACGGTGGACGAACCGACAGGCCTCGAAGTTGACGAGCACAGCATCGTGGTGGCGCGCTACGCGCACGGGCTGTCGAAGTTCGAGACGCGCTGGGGGACGTTCACGGACCCGTGGACGATCCAGCCGCAGCCGAAGTGCGGCTTCGTCATCGCCGGCACGGAGGGCACCATCAGCAACTACGACTACGACGACTACGTGACGGTGCAGACGCGCAAGCGTCCCCTGCCCCACCGCATCGCCGCGCCCGCGACGAAGGCTCCGCATCAGAATCCCGTGCAGTATTTTCTGCACTGCCTCGACGCGGGCAAACCACTGGAAGGTCCGGTGAGCCTGCGCATCAGCCGCATCGGTCAGGAGATCGTGGATGCCGCCGTGCGCAGCGCGAAGCTGAAGCGGGCGGTGAAGCTGGCGGCGTGAAGGCTACTTCTTCTGCGCCGGAGCGGGCGGTGGCGGAGGTGAGAAGGTGTCCGTGCGGAACGGCGACGCCGGCAAGCCGTCCTTGTTGAAGAGGTTCACCACGGGGAAATCCGCCCATCCGTAGCGCACAGCGACGGGCTTTGGCACGGCAGCGGCGCTCACCGCCACGGAGTTGTCAGGCTGAAGCTGCGCGTCGGCCCAGACGAATTTCTTGTCATCGCCACTTACGGCAAAGCCCGTGAGTTTCCCGCCGCGCGCCTCAAGCCCCGAGCCGACGTGGTCGAAGTGCAGAACCACCTTCTCGCCTTGGACGGTCATCTCGCGGAAGACCGGGCCGCTTGAAACGAGCTTCTCCCCATAGGCCAAAGCCCGCGCCGCGAGCGCGAGCCGCGCGCCCACCGGAGCCTTGTTCGCGGGCGTCGGATCGTCCTTCTCGCCGAGGTCAGTGGTGACGACGAGCGCGTAGTTCGGCACGGCCTTCGCGGTGAGTGACTGAGCTTCGCGGAGGCGCGCCCAGTCGGAGTCTTCCGGCACGCCGGTGATTTGCTCCCACGGGCGATTGCGATTCTTGTCGAAAGGCGCTAGCTGCACTGCGAGGAACGGAAACTCGCCCTGGCCCCACGCCTGCCGCCAGCCTTTGACGAGTTCGGGAAAGAGCAGGCGAAATTGCCCGGCGCGGTCGGCGTTGGCCTCGCCTTGATACGTGACGGCCCCTCGGATGCCGTAGGGAATCAGCGGCGCGATCATGCCGTTGAAAAGCTCCGCGCCCATCCATGCGGGCATGACGGGCAGCTTCGGCGGCAGGCCCGTGGGACGCTTGCCCTGCTTCTTCATCTCGTCGGCCTCGGCGACGTAACGCTGCATGGCGGCTGCATAGTCACCGCGCATCCGCTCGAAGCGCTCCACGAAATCGCGTCGCAACTCCGGGTGGTCGGCCAGGGTGTTGCGACTGGCCCAAGCCTCCGCCGGCACCCCACTTTGATAAATGCCGATCAGGCCGATGGGCACGCCGATGGCCTTCTGCAAGTCGCGCCCGAAGCAGTAGCCCGCGGCGGAGAAGGCGGCGGGGGCACGGCATTCCTGCCACGACACGCGCAGGTCGGAGGCTGGCTCGTTAGCCTTCGCGCGCGGGACGGTGAAGAGGCGGATGAGCGGATGATTCGCGGCGGCCAGTTCCTTCTCCGCGTCCGCCGACTTGTTCAGCGGGAGCTCCATGTTCGCGGTGCCGGTGCAAAGCCACACATCGCCGACGAGGACGTTCTTGCGCTCAAGCCGGTTCTTGCCCTGCACCACGAGCGACGCGGGCGTGGCGCTGGTCTTGAAGGGGCCGAGCTTCACCCGCCAGCGGCCCAAGGGATTCGGCAACTGCCGGAACGCGGTGGCGCTGGCCTTCTGCCCTTGGAACTCAACGGTCACCATCTCGCCCTCATCCGCCCAGCCCCAGAAGGTCAGCGGCAGGTCGCGCTGGAGAACCATGTTGTCAGAGAAGACGCCGGGCAGCTTCACATCGGCGCGGGCCGGAGCGGAGGAAAAGACAGCGGCCATAAAAAGCGGGGCGCACAAGCCGAGGGGGCGCGAGCGGGCGGGATACATGGCGGATTGAACGCGCCGTGCCGCCAGAAGGTCAACCCGGAAAATTGCCTCAGAGTCCGCGATTGGCCCGCCAGAGCAGCCACGCGCCGATGCCTTGGAAAAGGAAGTTCGGCATCCAGACAATGAGTTGGGGATGCATCTGCGGGCGCGTATCCCACGACTGGCCGAGGATGATGAAGCTGTAATAGACGGCGGTGAGCACGATTGCCGCCGCGATGCCAAAGCTCGTCTCGCGCCGGTGCCCGCGCAGGCCCAGCGGAATGCCGATGAGGGTGAAGCTGATGCAGGCAAAGGAAAAGGAGACCTGCCGGTTGAGGTTCACCAGCACCGGCGTCGGATCAATGCCTCGCCGCTGAAGGTCGCGCAATTCATCCCAGAGCTGGCTAGAGGTCATCTCGTTCAATTTCAGTTTTCCGTCAGAGAGACTCACGCCAGAAAGGTTGATGCTCACCGGCAGGGCTTCCTCAAAAAAGACCATGCCCCACTCGCCGCCATGAGCTGACGGAGTATTCGCAACGGCACCAGATGAAGCCTCGCCAGCCTGGCTCAGGGACTTCGTGAACACCTCGGCCTCGAAAAGCCTGAAGATGATGATCTCGCGCTTCGCCGGGTCCGTGGTGACGGTGGCCCGGCGGGCATGGATGCGCTGGGTCAACTGATCCTGCCTCGACTCATAAAGCAGCACGTTTTCGAACTCGGTGTCACTCCGACGCCGGCCAATGTAAATGGTCCAGCCCGGGAACTCAGTGATGTAGCGCTGCTCCACCAGCAACGCCGTGGGCCGCGCCAAACCCAGTTCGTAGATCAGCTCCTTGGACGCCACCCTGCTGCGCGGTGCCAGTTCCAGGCTTGCGAACGTGGCCACACCGCTTGCCACGACGCCGATCCACAGCACGGGCGTCACAAGGGCAAGCAAGCTCACGCCGCCTGCCCGGACAGCAGTGAGTTCCTGGTCCGCGCTCAGACGACCGAACACAAGAAGCGTCGCCGTCAGCAGCCCAATGGGCAACGCATACACCAGCCCGTAAGGCAGCAGCATCGCAACCACGCTGAGCACGCTCGTGAATGACACCTGCGGGCTGACCAGCAGCGGCAGGACATCCTTGAGGACGTTGACGATGAGGAACAGCCCCGTGAACACCGCCACGGTCATGGCAAGCGTGGCGAGCACCTGTCGCGCGACGTAGAGGTGCAGCGTCTTCATCAGGCGCGGGATCGGGGGCCGGAGTTTTCCGGGGACAACATCGCCGCGAGCTTAGCGGGGCGGGCGAGCGATGTCACGGCGGGTTCATCCTCGAAACAAAGGCGGCCCGCAGTTTCCTGCGGGCCGTCGGGTGAAGTGAGCTGGACTGCGCCTGCTACGGCAACTGGATGGCGCGGTAGTAGCGACGGGCGCTGCCGACCGACGCGGTGTCGGTGAAGGTGAGCACGCCGTGGCCGCTGTTGACCGTGGTGAGCACGGTCCACGTGCGCAGGTCGGTGGAGAACTCGATGCGATACTGGCGGCCTGGCTCGACATCAAGCCCGAGCACGAACTGGCCGGACACGAAGCCCCCGCTGCCCAGCGTGTTGGAGACCGGCGTGTTGGAGTTGCCGTTCAGCCGCGCGATGCGGCCGCGCACCGCGTTGTTCACCGTGCTGAAGTCGCCAGCCAGCACAACCTTGAAATCGGACTGGAGCAGCACCGTGAAGATGAGGTTGTCCGCGCCCGAGCCGGTGGCGAACGTGCTGTCAATCGTGCCGTCCGCGAGGAGCCGGGTGATGCGGCCCACAGCGCTTCCAGTTGCCGAGAAGCTGCCGTTCGGAGTCACCGCCGTGGAGACCACATCGGCTCCCGCCGAGACGTAGCGGAAGCGCGTGCTGGAAGGAACCGCCGTGACGGTGAAGGTGCCATCGAAGCCAACCCCCACGTTGGTGCCGATCATGACCCTCGATCCGATCGCGAGGCTGTGAGCGCCAGTGGTGGTGAGGGTGACGACGTTGCCCGTGCGCTCGCGGAGGGACACCGCACTTCCGGGAGCCGGCGGGGTGCCGATGTCCCCGTTGATCAGGGTGAACGCGCCACCCGCCAGAATGCTGCCGTTCGGCTGCACCACCACACTGAGCACCGTGTCGTTCATCACCGGGAAGAAGGTGGTGTCGAGCGAACCGTCATGATTCAGCCGCGCCAGGCGCGAACGCGAGACGCCATTGATGGAACTGAACACACCGCCAACCACGATCTTGCCGTCCGTCTGGATGGCGATCGTGGCCACGGTGCTGTTCGCGCCGGTGCCGGTGTTGAACGTCGTGTCAATCGTGCCGCTCGCGTTGAGGCGCACGAGGCGGTTGACCGAGGTGCCGTTGAACGTGATGAAGGAGCCGCCCACGAGCATCTTGCCGCTGTTGGTGCCGCTGGCATAGACCACGATCGCGTTCACGAAGCCGTTCGCGCCGGTGCCGGGATTGAAGGTGGAATCCAGCGAGCCGCTCGTGTTGAGCCGGGCGATGCGGCTGCGGGCGGTGCCGTTGTAGTTCGTGAAGTTGCCGCCGATGACCGCCTTGCCGTCCGCCTGGATCGCGACGGTGGAGACCGTGCTGTTCGCACCACTGCCCACCGTATAGGCCGTGTCGAGCGAACCATCGGCCAGCAGGCGCGCCACGCGGCTGCGGAGCGAACCGCCCACCGAAGTGAAGTCACCGACGATGACCAGCCGTCCATCCGACTGGAGCGCGATGCTGTTCACACCGTTGTCCGGCCCCAAGCCGACGTTGTAGCTCGTGTCCAAAGCGCCATCGCGGTTCAGCCGGGCCACCCGGGCGCGATTGGAGCCGTTGAAGGAGGTGAAGAGGCCCGCCGCCAACAACTGCCCGTTGGTCTGCTGCGCCACGGCATAGACCGAGTCGTTGAACCCGACGCCGGGATCAAACACGAAGTCCACTCCGCCCGGGCCGTCGTTGTCCACGATGCTCAGGTTCGCGTTGGTAAGCCCGAAGCCGGCACCGCCGGTGACATTGGCCAGTCTGAGCGCGATCGTCTCGGTCGCTTCCACGAACTGGTCGTCGAACACCTGCACCGTGAAGGTCTTGGAGCCGCTCTCGCCATTGGCCCAGGAAAGCGTGCCGGCGACATCCGCGTAATCCAGCCCGCTGGTCGCCGTGCCGCCGGTCGTGGTGAGATAATCCACGGTGACTGCGCCGGAGCTGCCGCCAGTGCGGGTCACGACCACCACACCATTTGTCCTGCTCTCACCCACGAGGAAGTTCGTGGCGGCGAAGCCGATGGAGCCGACGTTGTCCGCGATGGTCAGGATGGCGTTGCTGATCGTGAGGAACGCCCCGCCGGTCGGGTTGGTCAGCACGAGGCTCACCGTCTCGGGCGTCTCGGCGATGCTGTCGTTGATGATCGGCACGGTGACGGTCCGGCTGTTCACGCCCGACAAGAAGGCGAGCACCGAACTCGCGGCGGTGTAGTCCACGCCAGCCAGCGCGGTGCCGTTGGTGGTGAAGAACGTGGCGCCGACAGCGACATTCGTGACGCCGGAGCGGATGACCGTGATGGTCTTGGAGCCTGCGGTCTCATTCACCGTGTAGGCCGCCGAGCTGAACCCGATGCCGATGTCGTCATCAATGATCGTCCCGGTGGCGACGTTGGTCGGCCCGAGCAGCGCCGCACCGACGGGCAACGGGTTGTTCAGTGCCAGACCGAACACCTCGTCGCCCTCCGGCAACTGATCGGCCACGATGAGCACAGTGAAGTTCACGCTCGACTGGCCCGGCGCGAACACAAGAGTCGAGGCGGAGGTCACATAATCAGTCCCCGCAGTGGCGGCGTTGACAGCCGGGAGTGTGAATGTCGAGGCCGCGACGGACACCGCGCCGGTGTTCTGGCCGAGGCGCAGCACCGACACCTGCAACTGGCCGGCGGCCTCGCCGACGACGTAATCCAGCAGGCTGAAGCTGAAGGTGTTGTCATTGTCCACGATGGTGAGCGTGGCGGCGGCGTTTGTGCCGGGGCTGGCGTTGTTCGTCGGCGTGGCGTTGAGCAACTGAAGGTTGAGCGCGCGGTTTAACTGCACGACCTGGTTGTCGAGGATCAGGACCGTGAAGTTGGTGTTGATCACTCCCGGCAGGAAGGTGAGCGTGTTGGTGACGCCCACGTAGTCAATCCTGTTGGTTGCCGCGCCGTCGCTCGTGGCGTAATCCACCGTTCCCGCCACGTTGGTCACGCCGTAGCGCAGGACATTCACGACCGCAGTCCCGTCGTTTTCCAGCACCGTGAAGTTCGTCAGGGCAAAGCTGAACTGCATGTCGTCGTCGGTGATGGTGATGGTCGAGTTCGTGAGCGACCCCAGCAGCGCGCCTGCGGTGGGATTGGTCAGCACCAGGCTGATGGTCTCCAGCGGCTCGACCACCTGGTCATTGATGACCTGCACGGTGATGTTGGTCGTCGTCTGTCCGGGCGCGAAATTCAAGACTTGGAAGACGGGGATGTAATCCACACCAGCCGTGGCTGAACCACCCACGGTCACAAAGTCCACAGAGACCGCGCCGATGATGCCGCTGCTGCGCACCACGGTGACCGAGACGCTGCCGGTGGACTCCACGACCGTGTAGCTGTTGGTGCTGAACTGGAACGTGCCGAAGGCATCATCGTCCACGATGGTCAGCGTGGTATTCGTCAGGCCCAGCCCTGCACCGCCGGTGGTGCCGAGGAGCACCAAGGCCAGAGTTTCATTGCTCTCCACCACGACATCGTCAATGAGCGGCACGTTGAAGGTCTTGCTGACCTCGCCATCGGCGAAGTTGAGAATGCCGTTGGTGCCGCGGTAATCCACGCCGGCGGTGGCATTACCCACGCCGTCCACCGTGGCGAAGTTGACGGACACGACGCCGACACTGCCATTGGTGCGCACCACCTTGATGGCCGCCAGCCCCACGTTTTCAAAGTAAGTGAAGTTCGCGAGCTCAAACCCGAGCACGCCCGGGCCGAAGTCGTTGTCCACAATCGTCAGCGTGGCGTTGGTCAGCAGGCCCAGCGAGCCGATGCCCACCGGGCCGGCATTGGTCAGGAACAAGGCGACCGTCTCGCTGCCCTCGATGAACGCATCCTCCATGACTGGCACCAGGAAACTCAGGTTGGTGACCCCGGGCGCGAAGGTGAGTGAGCCGGCTTGATTCGTGAAATCCACGTCCAACGTCGCCGTCCGTGCGGCGGTGAAGAAGTCCACCGTGACCAGCTCGTTCGTGCCCCC
>SXTU01000190.1 GCA_005791875.1 Verrucomicrobiales bacterium | reverse complement strand
GCAACCTAGTCGGCATGGTCGTGCTGCCGCTGCAATTCAAGGAGGGCACCACCGCGCAAACCTTGAAGCTCGACGGCAGCGAGACCTACGACATCGCGGGCCTCGACGCGAACCTTAAGCCCCAGCAAGACCTCACGTTGAAAATCACGCGTAAAGACGGCACCGTGGAGAACATCGTGGTCGCCTGCCGCATCGATACGCCCATCGAGATCGACTACTACCAACACGGTGGCATCCTGCCGTATGTGTTGCGGCAGTTGGTGGCGAAGGCCTGATTCCAAAGTTCAACAACAACGCTGAGCCTCGTCATGGGCTCGGCGTTTTGCTTTCGAGAATCTTCCCAAGTATCTGGCCGATGTCCTCGTTGTGCTGCTTCGAGGCGATGGCGAAGGCGCGGACGATGTCGAGGAGGAAGCCTGCGTTGGCGCGGCTGAATTCGTAGAAGACGGTTTCCTTCGTTTTCGCGGGACCGGGCGCGCGCGGTTTTCCATCGGCAGTGAGGACGCTCTTCATCGGGATGCAGACATAGACCATTGCCTGATTGCCGACGGCGCGCTGCCGGGGCTTCAGTTGGATTTGAATCCAGCCGTGCTCGGTCTCGCGCAGGAACTGCGGCACCTTCTGCGTCCAGCGCGTGAATCCATCGGGCAAGCCGCCTTTCGCGTCCAGCGGCGTTTTCTCCGTGGTGATGCCTTCACGTTCCTCCAGCGTGGCCTCGGCAAGTTTGGCGAGTCGGTCGCGTTCGCGGAGCAGGTCGTTCGTCGAGATAACGCCGAGCCGCAGCGCGTCCACCAGCATCTTGCTCAACTCCGCGCCGAACTTCGTCTCGCCCTTGCGGACGAACTGAATCGCCTTCACGACATTCGGCGCGTCGGCCTCGCGGGTGTCGTAGCCGATTTGCCATTCGAGAAAATGCTTTTCGCCGAGCACAGTCTTGGTGGGCGCGAGCGGCTCGCCGTAGCCGTCCGGCGTGCGCTCTTTCGGACGGACCTTGCCCGCCACATCGGTGAGCGGGAGGCGGACGCGGAGGGCCTGCCCGGCAGTCTCAACGCGGACAAGCTTGTATTCCGTGTCGGCGGCAGAGGCGCGGGCAAGCCAGGTGAAAGTCAGGATGAGCGCGACGACTAATCGCAGCAACCCGCGTCCGAGGTCGGTGAGGAAGTCTGTGTTCATTCAATATCTCCTTCCAGCTTGGCCAGCTTCGCGCTGGTCACGGGCGTGGTGCCGATGATGTTGACCTTGAAGGTCGAGCCGACGTTGGCTGGCAGGTTGCGCAATGTGTCGGTGGCGGTGTCGCCCGTTTTGCCGCCCTGCCGCGTGAGGTCGAAGGTCAACTTCACGTTGAAGTATTGCTTCGCCGCGTGGTTGGTCACGACGCCCACGATGTATTGCAGGTTGCCGTCCTTGGCTTTGTGAATCTCGAAACTCAGGATCTGCAAGTCTTCACCGGGCTTTCGCGCGGGCGGAGCGCCAGTGGCGAGGACGATGGAGGTCGCGGGCACGGCGACCGGCGGCGCGGCTTTAGGGACTGGGCTGGGCGCATCCTTGGCGGCGGGCGAACTGGGCTCTGTTTTAACGGCTTCCACTAGACGATCGCCTTTGCGATACGCGCGCCAGCCTTTCCAGCCGAAGTAGCCCAGCACCGCCAGCCCGACGACGACACTTCCGACGATGTTGAGTGCACGTTTGAGTTTGGATCCAGCGGAAGGCGGCTCCAGCGGCTCAAGCGTGATTGCCACCGGGTTTTCGGAGGGAGCGGCCGGAGGCGGCGATGACGGAGGCGAAGGAGTCGCGGGGCTCGGAACTTGTGCTGCCGCGGGCGCGACAAGGCGGGTCTCCACACCGCAGTGAGGGCAAGTGGTGGTGATGCCGACGGCGTGCGTGGGGAATTCGAGATGCTCTCTGCAGTTCTCGCAGGCGCACTTGTAAAAGCCGCTGTCGCTCATGGTCGGGACGCGCAGATGATTCGGGCGCCGCGAGCGCGAAGCGAGGGGAAAGTGCGGACTCGCGCTCGCGCTGGCTCAGTTCACAAACGTGAACTCGTTCGCGAGGATGAGCGCGTGGGCATATTCCGCCCACGCACTCAGCGGGCGCGGCGTGATGCGCGGCACGGAAATGGGCAGCTTGCCTTTTGCTGCGGCGACGCGCACCGGTGCGACCTGAACGGTCGGCGTGGCTGCCGCAGACTTGCTACCTGGCGCGGGCGCTTCCTCAAAGAACGCGAGGCCGAGCTGGACTTCCTGCGCGGTCGGCGGGCGTTGGAAAATCAGTCCATAGAGGAACGCGATGCGCTTCTCGTCGTCCTCCACGCCCTTGAAGTCGGTGCGTTCGACAATCTTCCGCGCCTGCTCGATGACCAGCGGGTTGTTCATCAGGAAGAGCGCCTGCTGCGGGACGGTGGTCTGGTAGCGCTTGCCGTTGGGCATCTCGGGCTGCGCGAAGTCGAAGTGGTTCAGCACCTCGGCCACGTTCGCGCGGTCAATGTAGCCGTAGAGCGTGCGGCGCGTGGAGTAGCTGCCCTGTGGACGCAGCGCGCCGCCGGTCTTGGCCTTTTCCTTGCCGGGGTTGTTGGCACTGCCGCCGCCAAGGTTCACGGGCTGGCCGCCCATCGTTCGGTCGAGCGAGCCGGCCATCGCGAGGATGGAATCACGCAGCGGCTCGAACTCCAGCCGGCGCACGTTCTGCCGCCAGAGCAGGCGGTTGAACGGGTCGAGCTGCGCGTAACGCGGGTTGTCCGTGCTCGCCTGCTGGTAAGTCGCAGACATCACGATGAGCTTGTGGAGTTTCTTCACCGACCAGCCGCTGTCCATGAAATAGGTGCTGAGGTAATCGAGCAACTCCGGGTGGCTGGGCGGCGTGCTCATGGTGCCGAAGTCGTCCGGCGTCAGCACGAAGCCCTCGCCGAAGTGGTGCTGCCAGACGCGGTTCACCAGCACGCGCGCGGTGAGCGGGTTGCTCTTGTTCGCGATGGCGTAGGAAAGTTCCAGACGCCCGCTGCCGTAGGTGAAGGGCTTTGCATTCGGCGCGCGGAAAATTTCCAAGTAACGGCGCGGGACGAGGTCGCCCTTGTTGTCCTTCTCGCCGCGGATATAGACCGGCGAATCCTTCGGCCTGTCCGAATCCTGCACGGCCATCGCGCGGGCGGGCGCACCGGGATGTGTCATGTCGAGCCGGTCGCCTTGAACGGTGAGTTGCTGCGCCTGCTTCTGGAGTTCCTTCTTGTTGGCTGGCTTGCCGCCTTTCGCCTTCGCCGCCTTCGCCTGCGCCACGAGGTCGGCCTCGGCCTTGTCCAGCGCGGCCTTCTCCTTGAGGTATTCCGCATACTTCACCCGATCCGTCGCGCCGATGATGGGCAACTCCTTCGGCTCCTCGGTGCTCGCGAAGATGCCGTGCAGCGCGTAGTAATCCTTCGTCGGAATCGGGTCAAACATGTGGTCGTGGCAGCGCGCACAGGCGACGGTCAGGCCGCTAAAAGCCTTCGTCACCACGTCAATGCGGTCGTTGATGATGTCGTCGCGGTTGCCATCGAAGTGGTCGCCCACGGTGATGAAGCCCAGCGCGGCGAGCGAAGTGCGGTCCTTGTTGTTGGGCAGCTTGTCGGCGGCAATCTGCTCGCGGATGAACTGGTCGTAAGGCTTGTCGCTGTTGAACGCCTTGACGACGTAGTCGCGATACGTCCACGCGAACGGATACGCGGGCGACTCACGGCGCTTGGCGGGGTCGCCGATGGTGTCCGAATAGCGGGCCACGTCCAGCCAGTGCCGGCCCCAACGTTCGCCGTAGTGCGGCGAGGCGAGCAGCTTGTCCACGAGCTTCTCGTAGGAAGTGGAAGATTTGTCGTTCACGAACGACTCGACTTCTTCCGGTGACGGCGGCAGGCCGATGATGTCGAAGTAAAGGCGGCGAATCACCACGCGTTTGTCGGCGGGTGCGCTGGGCTTGAGGTTTTTCTCCTCCAGCTTGGCGAGGATGAAGTTGTCCACGGGATTCGCGGCCCAAGCCTTGTTCTGCACGGCGGGCGCGGGCGTGAGCTTCACGGGTTGGAAGGCCCACCAGACTTTGCGCTCGCCAGCGTTGGCGTATTTGCCCTTGGCCGCGCCGGTGCGCGGGTCGGGCGCGCCCATCCGAACCCACGCGACGAGGTCGGCGACTTGGACGTCGGAAAGTTTCTCGCCTTTGGGCGGCATCTGGAGATTTGGGTCGGCGTAGCGGACGGCGCGGATGAGCGGGGACTTGTCCGGGTTGCCGGGGACGACTGCGGGGCCGGAATCGCCGCCCTTGAGCGTGCCATCGCGCGAATCGAGCGCGAGGCCGCCCTTCGTCTTGCCCTCGGCGGCGCTGTGGCACTTGAGGCAATGTGCGGCAAGGATGGGGCGGATTTTGTTTTCGAAGAACGCGGACTGGTCGGCCGTGAGTGTGGCTGGCGCGGCGGGGGCCTTTCCAGTCGGTGCCGCAGGCGACGCTGGCTTCGCAGCGGAAGCCGGTGCTGGTTTTGCGGGGGGCAATAGCTGCTTTTTTTTCTTCGCGTCCGCAGCGGGTGCCACGCCGACGACGAGTGCGAGGCAGGCCAACAGGAGTATTGCGGGTTTCATGTTGTCTCTTTAAGCAATGATCCCCTTCACGACCTTCCCGAAGTTGTCCGTCAGGCGGAAGTCCCGGCCGTTGTAGCGATACGTCAGCTTCTCGTGGTCGAAGCCCATCAGCGCGAGCAGCGTCGCGTGGTAGTCGTGGATGTGGACCTTGTCCTTCACCGCGCTGCCGCCGAACTCATCCGTCGCGCCCCAGACGGTGCCGCCCTTGACGCCGCCGCCCGCGAGCCAGTGGGAGAACGCGCGGTTGTTGTGGTCGCGACCGGGGTCGTCGTTGCCGTTCTTGTCGCGCGTGGGCTTGCGGCCAAACTCGCCGCCCCAGATGACCAGCGTGTTGTCCAGCATCCCTCGCTGCTTCAAGTCCGTGAGCAGCGCCGCCGCTGGGCCGTCAATCTCGCCGGCCTTCTGGCGCAGCCGGTCCGCGAGGTCGTTGTGGTGGTCCCAGCCGCTGGCCCAGACTTGCACGAAACGCACGCCGCGCTCGACGAGCCGCCGCGCGATGAGGAGCTGCTTGCCCTGCGCCGAGCTGCCGTAAATCGAGCGGATATTCTCCGGCTCCTTGCTGATGTCGAACGCGTCCGTCGCCGCCGTCTGCATCTTGTAAGCCATCTCGAAGCTCTCGATGCGCGCCTCGAGTTGCGCGTCCTTCTGCAAGTTCTGGCTGTGAATCGCGTTGAGCTGATGCACGAGGTCGAGCTGGCGGCGCTGCTCCTTCGGGGCAAGGTAGTTGTTCCGAATGTTCTCAATCATCTGGTCCACGGACTGCGCCTGCGTGTTGATGCTCGAGCCTTGGAAGACGCCGGGCAGAAACGCAGCTTGGTAATTCTGCGCGCCGCCGGGTGCCCCGCCGCCGGGCCGCAGCGAGATGAAACCGGGCATGTTCTGATTCTCCGTGCCGAGACCGTAGAGCGTCCATGCGCCGAGCGAGGGCTTGGCGAGCCGGAGCGAACCGGTGTTCATGAACACCGTCGCCACGTCGTGCGCCGGGATGTCGGTGTGCAGCGAGCGCACCACGGCCATGCTGTCCGCGTGCTTCGCCAAGTTCGGAAAAACCTCGCTGAATTCAATGCCCGAGCGGCCTTGCTTGGTGAACTTGAACGGCGAGCCAAACGCGACGCCGTTGCCACCGGAGATGGACTTGCCGTCGTTCTTGGTAAGCGCGGGCTTCGGGTCCCAAGTGTCCACGTGCGAGGGCGCGCCCTGAGCGAAAATGTGGATGACGCGCTTGGCTTTGGCGGGGAAGTGCGGGTTCTTGGGCGCGAGCGGGTTGAGGTCGTTGGCGGCGGCGCGCGCCTCATCGCCGAGCATGGAGGCAAGACCCACCGCGCCCATGCCCATGCCAAAGCGGGAAAGCCACTGGCGGCGCGTGAGGAACAAGTCGGGGAGCTGGGCTTGATGTTCGAGCGGGTTCATAAGGCTGGACGAATCTTGCAGGTAAGGACGGCAAGCGCGAGCCACAGGTTTCGCAAAGGCCGGTTAGTTGCACACGGCCACGACCGCCCAAGCCTCACGACTCATTCTTCCTTCCGGTAGCTCACCACGACCCACTCGCTCAGGACTTTTTCCGGAGCGGCCACTGCGTCGGCGTCGAGGGTGAATTCCTTGCGGCCCGTGTTCCCGGCGATGAGCTTCAGGCCGAACTGAAAGTCCTTGAACTTCTGACCGCAGAGGTCGCGCACGGAGAGCTTCTTTTCCAAGGCCTCGGCGATGAGCGCGTCCGCCGCCGCGTCTGTGAAGCGCAGGGCGAGGTAGTGTTCCTTCGCGAAGCGTTCGCCGTAGTCGTGGACAAGCTGCCGCATCACGACGCGCTCCTCGCTGGCGTGCTCGGCGAGAAGTTGCTTGAGCGCGGTGGCAGGGTTGTCCACGAGTTCGCGCGTCACGACGAAGCGTTTCACGTGCGTGCTGGGCAGCTCGAACTTGAAGTCGCGCAGCGCACGCTCGCACACGGTCATCAGCCCGCGCGCGCCGGTCTTCTCCTCGCCGGCGCGCTCGGCGATGCGCCGTAGCCCGTCGTCGTGGAACAGCACCTCGATGCCGTAGGCGGCGAAGTCCTGCTCGTATTGGCGGATGATGCTGCCCTCGCTGGTCTTGAGAATGTGGAAGAGGTCGTCCACCGCTAGCGGCTGGCACACGACGCGCACCGGCAGACGCCCGATGAACTCCGGCTCGAAACCGAAGTCAATGAAGTCGCGCGTCTGCGCCTCGTCGAGCACGCGCTCGCGGTCGGCGGTCGAGTTCGGCTTGGCGGCGAAGCCGATCGTCGCCTCGCGCAGGCGCTTGCGGACGAGCTTGTCCAGCCCGTCGAATGCGCCGCTGACGACGAAGAGGATGTGCTTGGTGTTGATCGTGGCCGGGCCTTTCTTGCCGCCGCGCTGCGTTTCCATCATCGCCTGAATCTGCGCGGCCATGTCCTGCGGCGAGCGCGCAGGCACCTCGGTTTCCTCCATGAGCTTGAGCAGGTTCGTCTGCACGCCGCGCCCGCTCACGTCGCGCCCGGAGGCGTTGGTCGCGCTGGCCAGCTTGTCGATCTCATCTATGTAAATGATCCCGTGCTCGGCGCGGGCCACGTCGCCGTCGGCCCGGCGGACCAGCTCGCGGACGATGTCCTCCACGTCGCCGCCCACGTAGCCGGTCTCGCTGAACTTGGTCGCGTCCGCCTTCACGAACGGCACGCCGATCAAGTCCGCCATGCTGCGGACGAGATAGGTTTTCCCGACGCCGGTCGGCCCGAGGAGAATGATGTTCTGCTTCGTATAGTTCGGCATCGCCTTGCCTGCGAGCGCGGCCTGGACGGCGTGGTAATGGTCGCAGAGCGCGACGCTCAAGACCTTCTTCGCCTCGTCCTGCTGGATGACGAAGCGGTCGAGGTGCGCTTTGACCTCGCGCGGCTTGCGGTCGAAGGCCAGCCCGGTGCTCGCGGGGTCAGCGGCCGGCGATTCCGCGCTGTGGTCGTGGCCAGCCTGCGCGTCGCCGGTGGCAGGCGGGGGCGTTTGGAGATGACGCATCAAGTCGTTGAGGCGGCGCTGAAATTCCTCGGGCGTCGGCTGGCTGCTGGCGAACACATCGTTCATGGCGGCGGAACGGTGGCATTGAGGCGGGGCTTTGCAAGCTGTAGGAGGCAACGCGAGATGTCTCCGGCCATGATCACACGCAAGAGTTTCTTCCCGGCAGAATGAATTGAAACTCCGTTGCGCCCGACCACGTCAGTCCCCGTATGACTCGCCAGCCGCTGCTCACCCTCGCTGTGGTCCTGTTCACCACGGGCGTTTTCTGCACCCAACCCGCTGCCGCCCAAGAGAAGGCGAAGAAGGGCAAGGCCGCCGATGCGGAGGGGCAGCCGTTGCGCCGCACGCTGCCGGAGTCGGTGAAGGTCGAGCGCGACATCGTGTATGCCAAATACGGCGACCGCGAGGTGAAGCTCGACCTTTACCTGCCGAAAAAATCCGCGTCGCAAAAAATTCCCTGCATCGTGGTCATCCACGGCGGCGGTTGGCGCAGCGGGGACAAGACGCGCTTTGCGTCCATCGCGGCGCGGCTCGCGGAGCAGGGCTTCGCGGCGGCGTGCATTGGCTACCGGCTCCTGCCAGAGGTGCAGTTCCCCGCGCCGGTCGTGGACTGCAAAGCAGCGGTGCGCTGGGTGCGCGCCAACGCCGCGAAGCATGGTCTCGACCCCGACCGCATCGGAGCCATCGGCGGCTCGGCGGGCGGGCATCTCGTGGCAATGCTTGGCACGAGCCACGCGGAGCCGAAGCTTGAAGGCGACGGCGGCAACGCGAGTGTCTCCAGCCGCGTGCAGGCGGTCGTGGCGATGGCCACGCCGGCGGACATGACGCGCTTCGCCGACCGCAGCGGCATGACTAAAGAACTTGCCACGCTCATCTCGCCGCTCACACACGTCAGCAAGGACTCCGCGCCCACGCTGCTCCTGCACAGCGACGCGGACAAGACCGTGCCGATGGAGCAATCGGAGCTGCTGCTGAAAAAGTTGTCAGACGCGAAGGTGCCGGTGAAGCTGGTGAAGATGGGCGCGTCGCACGCGTTCTGGAACGACGCGAAGTTCTTCGACGAGGTGATGGCGAAGTCCGTGAAGTTCTTCCGCGAGCGGCTGTCGGTGAAGTGAAGCGGGGTCAAGTCGTCGCCGGCTTGAGCACCTGCTTGGTGGCGTCCAGACCGAGCACGAGCACGCCGTAGAGGAACAGGGCGCCCGCGCACACGAAGAAGACGATGCGCTGCCCGGCCTCGCCGGTCTGGCCCAGCTTCATCAATTCCGGGACGAGCATGGACATGGCGGACGCGCCGAGGTTGCCCCACATGTTGCCCCAGCCGAACGCGGCGGCGGTCGCGCGCCCGCCCACGTCCTGCATGAAAGCCCAGATGGCGGGGTTGCCCATGTCCACCGCGAAGGACACGACGCAGCAGCAGGCGATGACGCCCCATGCGGTGTCCATTTGCAGGCAGGCAAGATAGGCGGAGCCGGCGAGGAAGCCCGAGGCCGACATCGGCAGCACGCGCCCCCAACGCAGGCCAAACCGGCGCACGCTCCAGTCCGCCAGCACGCCGCCAACAAGCTGCCCCGCGATGCCGAACGCGAGCGCGAACGAGACCATGCGCCCACCGGCAACATCCTCGACGCCCTTCTGCTCCTTCAGGTATAGGGGCAGCCAGGTGACGAGGAAGACCCAGCCGACGTTGACGAGGAACTGCCCGATGGCGTTGAGCCAGAGGCTGCGGCTGCGGCAGAACGCGCCGAGCATGGCGAGCAACTCGCCCGTGGGGACGGGGGTTTCCACCGGCGGCTGGCCGATGATCGCACGCTCGGCATCGTTGCAGTCGGGATGCTCCTCGGGGCGGTCCCGGACGATGTGCCAGTAAAGCGCCGCGATGATGAGACCGAGGGCGCAGTCCACCCACAAAGGCCGCCGCCAGTGGCCGAGATTGATGACCATCCAGGCAGTGAGAAGCGGCGCCAGCGTGCCGCCGAGCCGGCCCCCGAGCGCCACCATGGAACTGGCCTTCGCCCGCGAGGTCAGCGGAATCCACCGGCGGATGACCGCGCCGCTGGTCGGATACGCGCCGGCCTGCGCCGCGCCGAAGAGCAGGCGCACCACCATCAGCCCAGCGAAGCTGGATACCAGACCGGTCAAGCCAGTGAGCAGCGACCAGAGCACAAGGTAGGCGGTGAGCATCTTGCGCGCGCCAAAGCGGTCGCTGGCCCAGCCGGCGGGGACTTGAAAGAGCGCGTATGAGAGGAAGAACGCTCCGAGGACGCGGCCCAACTCCTCCTTGGTGAGCGGCACGTCGGCCCTGAACGAGGCGGACTTCAAGATGTCCGCCATGCAGATGCGGTCGAGGTAAAGGATGAAGGCCATCAGCATGCTGACGCCGATGATGCGGTGACGGATGTTCGTGGGAGCGATGGTGGACATGAAAGAGTGAGGCGTGGCGCGAGTGCGTTTTATGATTGGCTGGGAGCTCGGACGAACTTCTCCGCCGATTGCATCAGTCCCCTCATGTAGCCGTAGGCAAAGAGCCGGCCCAGCATCGTGTAGCCCGGCTCGCCGTTCTCCTCGCCGATGAGCTGCGGGACATGGTCGGGCCGCATCGGGCCGGTGAAGCCAGCTTCGCGATACGCGGCCATCGCGGCCACCATGTCGGTCGGGCCGTTGTCGTGGAAGGTCTCGACGAAGTGATCGGGGCCGGTCGCACGCACGTCACGGAAGTGGACGTAGCGGATGTGCGGGCCAAGCCGGCGTATCGTGGCGGGAATGTCCACGCCCATCGCGGCGAACGTGCCCTGACAAAAACAAACGCCGTTGTGCGCGCTGGGCAAGAGCGCGACGAGCCGCTCGAAATTCTCGACCGAGTTCATGATGCGCGCCTTGCCTCGGAACCCCGGCAGCGGCGGGTCGTCCGGGTGCATCGCGAGGAACACACCGCATTCCTCAGCGACGGGGACTAGCTCGCGCAAGAGCCGCTCCAGGTTCGTCCAGAGCTCCTCCACCGAGATGCGGTCGCTCCCGATGGTGCTGGCCCTCGCGCTCAGGGACACCGCGCGCTCCGCCGCCGCGAGGTCGAACTCCGTCACGCGCGCGCCGCCGCGTTCCGGCGCATCCAGCCGAGTGCGCACCCAGTCGGTGCCCGCCATGAAGTTGTAGCAGAGGATGGGGATGCCGAGCTTTCCCATCTGGCGGATGAGAGACGTCATCGCGGCCAGCTCGGAGCCGTCGTCGCTCCCGAGCTTGAGGCGCTCAATGGGCAGGTAGCCCTCCACGATGGCGAGTCGTAGGCCGTGCGCGGTGATTTGCCGTTGGCGACGCGGCAACTCCTCCGGGTCAGGTCCAGGGTAACGCACCGTGATGTCCTGCACGCCGCACTGCGCCGCGAGCGTGAGGTGGTGCTCGTTCAGCGGCGTGAGAACCGAGGCGAGGCGCATGGCGGAAGCGGGGTGCAACGCGCCGAGTTTCAAGAAGGCCGGGGCCGGCAGCAAGCTTGAACACCGCAAAGGCCACGCCGCAGCCGCATCCGGAGGAGATCCATCGCCCGGCTCTCCGCATCCGTCACCTGCCCTCGCCTGCTCCGGTCACTTCTTTGCCGGCGTGCTCGTCGTCTCCGCGGGCTTGGCGGGCGGTGCCTCTGCCTTCGGCGCATCTGGCTTCTGGAAAAACGCCATGCCAGCCAGCACGACGCCGAGCGCGGCCAACCCAACGCCGACACCGGAAAAGACGGCGCTGCCGGTCAGCAGCGTCAGCGAGCACAGCACCACGGCGAGAGGCGGCTACTTCGCGAACGTCCGAACCTTCGCGACGAGCGCCTTCAGCTCTTCGTCTGAGAGCACGGCTTTGAAGGGCTTCATCTTCTCTTTGCCCTTGTCCACCACGCCGTCCTTCAGGCGCTGGAGCATTTGCTCCTCGGTGAACTGCTTCTGGTAAGCCCCGTCGGTTAGGTCCTTCGCGCCGGCCATGCGGCCCGCCTTGGTTTTGGCCGTGCCGTCCGCGCCGTGGCAGGAGCCGCAGTGCTTGGTCCAGTTCTCCGCGACATCGGCGGCACGCCGGGTGGAGGTTCCGACCAGCAGCAACGCCATGGTCACGAGGAGGAGGGTTTGGGTTTTCATGGGATGGATGGATGGGTTGACTCAGAAGCGGTAGGTGATGGTGGAGAAGACGAGGTGCGCGTCGTAGTTGTCGAACCCGCCAGAGGTTTCGTCGCGGTGGCGGAAGAACCCGTAACTCAGCGAGCCGCGGACGGCTTTGCTGAACTTGCGAGTGATCCCGACGTTGTCCGTGTCCATCCGCGTGTAGGAATATCCGCTAGTCAACAGGGTCTGGTCATTGATCCGCGTCTCGGTGAACGCCCGGACGTTGAACATGTCCGACTCGAACACGTCGGGCCGCGTGACGTAGCGGTTGCCAACACCGGCGGCTTCCGGAGTCCGCCGCTCCTTGAACTTGTTGTCCATGTCCGCCATGTCCAGACGGAGTCCGATGCCAAAGTCAGACCGGCCAACCGGGTGCTTCAAGTCAGCCAGCACGCGGTTCCTGATTTCATCGATCTCCGGTAAGCTCCGCACAGCTCATCTTGCACTCGGGCGCCGGGTGATGATGCGGCAGGCGGAACTCGCCCTGCTTGTCGAGATGGCACTTGTAGCACGACTCCGAGTCGCGGCGCGGGTTGAGGATGTTGTGTTTACCGCTGCCCGCCTGCGCGTGGAGTCTGCCCGGCCCGTGGCAAGCCTCGCATCCGAGCTGGACGGCGTTCGTGCCCTTGGCCTGAAGTCGCGCGTGACTGGAGGTCTTGAAATCCCGCACCTGCTCCGCGTGGCACTGCGCGCAGTTTTGGTTCCCGACGAACTCGGCTGCGGGGATGTTGGGCAGGTCCACCACAGTCCGCGTGACCGTGGCGCACGACACTGTCGCCGCCGCCGCGAGCACGCCGCCGACCAGCGCCCCCACCGGACTGGAAGCCAGCCGCCGCCGACCCGGCACTCCGCCATCCTTCTCCTGCTGATCTCCTGCTGAGTTGTCTGCTATCACGCCGCCATCCTCGCGAGGATTGATCTGGAGAACTCACCATCCGTTGCCCACTTCTCGGCATGGAATGGTGAACGTGCAGGGAAGAGGTGAAGGCTGACTATCGGGCTTGCGTTGGACCGCGCCTTTCCAAACCATCCCCATATGTCAGTCCAGCAACCTCATTCCTCTTCGCCATGAAAACGACCTTCCCCCTCGCCCTCCTGCTCGCTCTCCTCCCGGTTTTGGCAACGGCGCAGTCAGCCTCGACGAATGCTCCCGCAGTTTTTCGCGAGCTGTTCAACGGCAAGGACCTCACCGGCTGGGTGGACGTGAACACCAGCAAGGAGACGTGGACCGTGCGGGATGGATTGCTCGTGTGCAGCGGCCGGCCCATCGGCGTGATGCGCTCGGAGAAACAGTATGAGAACTTCATCCTCCACATCGAATGGCGGCATATGCAGGCCGGTGGCAACTCCGGCGTCTTCATCTGGAGCGAGGGCGCGGTGCCGCCGGGCCGAAACCTGCCCAAGGGCATGGAGGTGCAGATGCTCGAGTTGCACTGGCCCGTCCTGAATCCGGAGAAAGACGGAAAGCCACGGCCGCTCGGCTACGTCTCGGGCGAACTGTTCGGTGCCGGAGGACTGAAGACCACTCCCGATAATCCACGCGGGAGCCGCAGCCAGTCCGTCGAGATGCGCTGCAAGGGCAAGGGCGAGTGGAACACCTACGATGTCGTCGCCGTGGACGGCGTGGTGAAGCTCTCGATCAACGGCAAGTTCGTCAACGGCGTGAGCCAGGCTTCTGTGAAGAAGGGTTATCTCTGCCTGGAGTCCGAGGGTTCGGAGATCCACTTCCGAAACCTCCGCATCCTCGAGCTGCCGCCCGGCGTCACCACTCCCGAGCAGACCGCGCCCGAGGTCAAGCAGTAGGGCATGGCAACCCTGATGAGCGCGCAGCCCACGAGCGGACTGGCAGGTGAAGCTTTCGTCGCCATCTGGCACGACATTGCGCCCGAGGGGTTGCAGACGTTTTACGAATGGCATCACCGCGAGCACATGCCGGAGCGGCTGGCCATCCCCGGCTTCCGGCGCGGCCGGCGATACCTTCGCGTCGAGGGCGACGGCCAGGATTTCTTCAATCTCTACGAGGTGGACACGTTCGAAGTTCTTGTCGGACCGGACTACCTCGCCCGGCTCAACGCGCCGACACAATGGACCAAGCAGGCTGTCGCACATTTTCGCAACGTGACGCGAGGGCTATGCCGGGTGGCCGGCTCGCAAGGCATCGGTCAGGGCGGCACGATCGCCACGCTTCGCTTCGCCGTCGCCGAGGGCCGCGATGAATCACTGCGGCGGTTTCTTTTGCGCGAAGCCTTTCCCGCGCTGCTGAACAGCATCGGAATTCTGGGCGCGCATCTCGGCGTCACCGACGAGCCAGGCTCCAAGGTTGAAACCGCCGAGCGACAGGCGCGCAGCAACTCCACCGATGTTCCGCCGTGGGTGCTGCTGGTCCAGGGCATCTCGGCCGAACACCTTCGTCGTGCATGCGCCGAACCGCTCGCTGCGTCAGCCCTCACGCTGCACGGAGCGACGGCGGCTCCGCTCATCGGCATTTACCGCCTGGAGTCAACTCGGCTGGCGCGGTCGGATGAAGCCGAGTGAAGGGGCGCAAATCAGGTTTTGAGCGATGCGCCCCGGCCGATTGCCTCGCGTAGCGAGAGCTTGATGGTAGCCGTGGGTTTCAAACCACGGCTACCATCGCCCGTCGCTACGCGACTTCTCAAAAGCTGGTTTGCGCCCGGATGAACCAACTGGCGCTGTTTGTCTCGACCGTTTCTGCCGCTCGCTCGTATCGTCCAGATCTTCCGCTCAACCACCTGACAACATGATCTCGCCGACATTCTCACGCCCTTCGTTCCTCAAGTCCTCCACCGCACTCGCGGGGAGCTCCCCGTTTCTCGCCGTCGTGCTCCACGCCCAGTCCGCCGCCAAAGGACCGCTCATGGCTTACGTGGGCACCTTCAGCTCCCCGCTCCGCGATATGCTGCCCACGCAAGTTGACCTGCCGCCCGGCAACGGCCGCGGCATTCACCTGTTCCAGGTGAACCGCACCACCGGCGCGCTGACACCGAGCGGAGTGCATGAGTTGGGAACGAGTCCAAGCTGCCTCGCGATCAACGCCGCCGGCACGCGCCTGTATTCCGCGAACGAGACGGACCGCGTCGGCGAGAACAAGGAAGGCCCCGTCAGCGCCTTCACCATCAACCGCGCAGACGGCCAGTTGAAACTGCTCAACATCGTCCGCTCCGGCGGTGCTGGCACGACCTACGTCAGCATCCATCAGTCCGGGAAGTTCGTGCTGGTGGCAAATTACTTCGGCGGCTCCGTGGCCGTGCTGCCGATTCAACCCGACGGCAGCCTGGGGCCGCGACCGACGTGAAGATTGACGCCGGCAAGATCGGGCCGACCAAAGCCGCCAACGCGCCGCCGGGCAGCTTCGCCTTCAGCGGCCACGACCGAACGCACGCGCACATGATCGAGGCCGATCCATCCGGGCGCTTCGTGTTGCACGTTGATCTTGGCCTCGACCAAATCTTCACATGGAAGTTCGATGCGCAGAAAGGGCTGCTCACGCCGAACGATCCGCCCGCCATCTCGCTGCCACCGGGCGACGGGCCGCGACATTTCCACTTCCACCCGAACGGCCGCTGGTTCTACTCCATTCAAGAGGAAGGTTCGACCGTTGTCCTCTTCGACTACAACGCCGCCACCGGACGGCTCACCGCGCGACAGACGATTTCGAGCCTGCCGCCCGGTTTCGCCGGCAGCAACTTCTGCTCGGAGATCATGGTCTCCGCCGATGGCCGCTTCGTCTATGCGGGCAACCGCTTGCACGACAGCATCGCCATCTTCTCCGTCGGCAAGAACGGCGAGCTGGCCTTCATCGGCGAGGAGGGGACGCGCGGCAATTATCCGCGCAGCTTCAACTTCGATCCCACCGGCCAGTTCCTCTACTCCTGCAACCAGCGCGGCGACAACGTCGCCGTCTTCCGCGTGGACAAGAAATCCGGCGGCCTGACCTTCACCGGCCATTACACGCCCGTCGGCAACCCCTCGATCATCGTCTTCCTCGACCTTGGCGACACAGCGCCGAAGAAGTGACTCGCCAAACCGATCCCATGAAAAGACGCGCCTTCATCCAGAGCGGCTTGGTAGTCGGACTGGGAACTCCCGTGTTCGCTGCCTTGCAGCGCGAGCGACTGGACGAGGCGGCAGAAGTGCTGGCCCGCGCCACGCGCGAGGGGCAAGTCGCCTCGGCGGTGATGCACGTCGTGCAGCGCGAGACTTCGTTCACCCGTGCGTTCGGAAAGGCTGGGAGCGAACACGCGATGTTCCTCCTCGGCTCGATCTCCAAACCGATTGCAGTGACTGCGCTGATGTCGCTGTTTGATCGCGGCGAGTTCAAGCTGGCCGATCCGCTGAAGAAGTTCATCCCGCAGTTCACTGGCGACAACCGCGAGCAGGTCACGATCCAGCACCTGCTCACGCACGTCTCGGGACTGCCCGACCAGCTGGCGGACAACGACGCGCTGCGCCGCAAGCACGCGCCGCTCGCGGAGTTCGTCGAGCACGCGATTCGCACGCCGCTGCAATTCGCTCCGGGTTCGAAGTATCAGTATTCGAGCATGGCGATCCTGCTGGCCACGCGCGTGGCGGAGCTCATCAGCGGGACCGACATCCTGAAGCTCGTTGCCCGCGCCGTCTTCCAGCCGCTGAAGATGCAGCACTCCGCGCAGGGCCTCGGCCGGTTCAAGCTGGAAGACTTGGTGCCGTGCCAGACTGATCGCGCGGCCCCCGAAGCCGGCGGTGGCGATCCCAACGCGAAGCATTGGGATTGGAACAGCCCCTACTGGCGCAAGCTCGGTGCGCCGTGGGGATGCACACACGCCTCGGCACCGGATGTCGCGAGATTCCTGGCCGAGCTCCTCAATGAGACAGCAGCCGCAGTCAAACCCGAGACCGCCAGGCTGATGGTGCGGAACCACAATCCAGCCGGATTCACTCCGCGCGGACTCGGGCTTGCAGTTGGTGCCGCCGCCGGAAGCAAGGGCTGTTCGGAGAAAACTTTCGGCCACACCGGTTCAACCGGAACGATCGCCTGGGCCGACCCGGTTACACACACCATCTGCGTCGTGCTGACTTCGCTCCCCGCTCGGGCCGTGCAGCCGCACCCGCGCGACCTCGCGGCGAACGCCGTCGCCGCCTCGGCGCGGTGATGGACACAGGCCTCGCTTCGCTTGCTTGCAACTTCCTGACCTCATCGGCAGCTTCATTCAAACCATGCGCTCCTTAGCTCTTCTGTTCCCCGTCCTCGCGACCACTGTCCTTGCCCAGCAGCCGCCGTATGCCGTCTTTCCTCCGGCTGATCCGCCATACCACCGCGTGCGCTACGATGCCTCGACCAAACCCGGCGAGTTGGTTTATGCCGTGAACTACACCATCTGGGTGCCGCCGGGAATCAAGACGCTGCGCGGCGTCATCGTCCACCAGCACGGCTGCGGCGAAGGCTCGTGCAAGTCCGGCCTCACCGGCGCTTACGACCTGCACTGGCAGGCGCTCGCGAAGAAACACGGCTGCGCGCTGCTCTCGCCGTCGTATGAGCAGCCCGACAAGGCCGACTGCCAGATGTGGTGCGACCCGCGCAATGGTTCCAGCGCGGCCTTCCAAAAGTGCCTTGCCGACCTGGGCGCGAAGTCCGGTCATCCCGAACTCGCGACAGTCCCGTGGGCGCTGTGGGGCCACAGCGGCGGCGGGCATTGGGCCGGTGGCATGACGCTGTTGCATCCCGACCGCGTGGCCGCCGCGTGGCTGCGCTCGGGCGTTCCGCTGCTCAAGGCCGACCCCGCGCGCACCAGCATTAAGGCCCACACTGTGCCCAACGCCGCGTTGCTCGTCCCCATCATGTGCAACCCCGGCACGAAGGAGGGCGTCACCGACAAGACGAACCGTTTCGCCGGCGTCTGGCCCGCGAACGAGACGTTCTTCAACGAACTGCGCGGCAAGGGCGGACTCGTCGGCGTGGCCGTGGACCCGCTCACGGCACACGAGTGCGGCAACCAGCGTTACATGGCCATCGCGTGGCTCGACGCGTGCCTCGCCGTGCGCCTGCCGAAACAAAACGGAGCGCCGCTCAACCTCATGCCCGGCAACCAATCCTGGTTCGCGCCGCTGCTCGGCAAGGAAGCTGTGTCCGTGACGAAGTTCTCCGGCGACCCGGCCAAGGCGGTTTGGCTCCCGAACGAGTCAGTTGCCAAGGCCTGGATGGCTTACGTGAAAGACACCGCCCTGCCCGACACCACGCCTCCGCCTGCGCCGACGAACCTCCGCGTGAAGGGCAACGAGCTCACGTGGGAAGCCGAAGCCGATGTCGAGAGCGGCCTCGCGGGTTTCATCATCGAGCGCGACGGCAAGGAGGTCGCCAAGCTGCCCGAGCAGCCGAAGAATCCGTTCGGCCGTCCGATCTTCCAGAACCTCCAATACAGCGACACGCCGACTCAGCCTCTCGTCCAGATGCGCTTCACGGACACAAAGGCGGGAGCTGGAAAGACGCACCAGTATCGCGTGATCGCGGTCAACACGGCCGGGCTTAAATCGAAGTAGCGAGCAGCCCGGTAGGCCCGACGGATCAATACTCGCGCTTGGTTTTGATTCCCGGCTGCGGCACTGGATACTTCCCATCCTTGTCGGCCTGCACGGGAGCCGGGCTGTCGAACGTGAGCTTGTCCACGCCGGGCGCATACTCGTGCTCGTGGTTGAGGAACTCCTCGAAGGTCACTTCCTGGCCCGTGTGCGCGGCGTAGCGGCCCATGGACGTCGTGACGCTGGCGTTGACGCCGGACGCGGCTTCGTTGAACGGCTTGTCATTGCGGATGGCATCAATCAACGCGGCCCATTCGTTGAGGAACGGATCATCCGGGCCATCCTTCACGTCCTTGGATCTCCAGAGCAGGCTTTCGCTGGTCGGGCTTTGCGTCCGGTAGGTGCTGGACGGGCGGCCGCAGTCGCCTTGCTTCGACACGATAGCCATGCCCTTGGTGCCGTGCGCGTAGCTGGAGTAAATGGGAGTCGCGCCCACCATGCCGCGACCGTCCATGATCATCTTGGCTCCGTCGGCGAAGGTGTATTCCACGGAGTAGGAATCGAAGTTCTGGTCCACATACGGCGCGCCGTCAGGGCTGGTCCGGTAATGACGCGCGCCGACGCCTTGCGCCTTCACCGGCCACGCGTTCTTCATCCAGCAGAGGTGGTCAATGTGGTGGATGTTGAAGTCGCTGTAGCCGCCGCCGCTCGCCCAGAGGAAACTGTGGAAGCGCGAAATCTGCCACATCAACTCGCCCGGCTGTCTGGGCCACTTCGTGGAAAAGGCCGACCCAATCGGCCCCTGCATCCGGTAGCCGCGCATCAGCGTGATGTCGCCGATCTCGCCGTCCTGAATCCGCTTGTGCAATTCCTGTAGCGCCCGGCTGTGGCGCGACTTGAGGCCCACGCCCACCTTGAGATTCTTCGCCGTCGCTTCCTCCGCGAGCTTCAGCATCCGGCGCGAGGTCGGGCCGTCGGCGGTCAGCGGCTTCTCCATGAAGACATTGATCCCCTTCTCGATGGCGTATTTGAAATGCACCCAGCGGAAGGCCAGCGGCGTGGTGAAGATGGCCACATCGCCCTTCTTGAGGCAGTCCATCGCGCCCTTGTAGGCGTCGAAGCCGATGAACTTGCGGTCATCCGGCACATCCACCTGGTCCTTGTGCTTGCGCTTGAGCGTCTCGTAGCTGCCCTTCAAGCGGTGATCGAAGACATCCGCCATCGCCACGAGCTTGGGCGGACCGCTCTGGCTCATCGCATTGGAAGCTGCGCCGCCACCGCGACCGCCACAGCCGACGAGCGCGACGCTCACCTGATCGCTGCCAGCGGCGTGGACGTGTGGCAACGCGACGCCCGCAAGCGCGCCCACGGCGGCGAGCTGGCCGGGAGTTTTCAACAATGCAAGACCAGCGGAGGGAACAACTGTGGGCGAGTTCATAACAAATTCTCTTTCCAGTCCCGGCGCAGTGTCAACCTTGCAGGTGGCAGCCACTGCGCGAAGCCGACGCAGCGGACGTGCTGAGTTGGCCGCCTCTCTTTTTCACTCCTTCCAGAAGAGCGATTCCTTCTGGGGCTGATACTTCACGGCGAGGTGGGGTGTTTCGAGGCGCTGGCCGTCGACTCCCCGGCTTTGCAGCGCGGCGGCGAGGATGCCACTGGTCAGCAGCGTGCGTTCGATGGGATACGGCGCCTTGCCGCTCATGAACATCCGCTCGGCCTGCGCCATGAGCGCGGCGGAATAGACGACGTTTGGATTCGGCGGCAGATAAAACAGCGTGGAGAGCGGCTCGGCCTGCCCGCGCAGCCGCGCGGCGAAGGTGAAGTCGCCGACGAGGCCGTTGAGGAGGAACATCGTGGCGCGGAGGCCGTCCACATACTCGATGCGGTAGGCGACCGGGTCCTTGACGAAGGCGCGCATCTGCGCGGGCGTGGGGTGGCGGTGGCTGCCGTTGGGCGGCTGCGCCAAGGTTTGCGTGCGCGCGAGGCAGGCGGCGAAGAGCGACGCATCCCAGCCGCCGGCGGCCCAAGTGGGCTTTTCCATCGCCTGCCAGACGGCGTCGCCGCGCAGGGCTTGCACGGCCTTCACGCCGGTTTCCCCGCCGCGCCGTCGCTCGGCCATGCACTGGATGACTTCGAGCGCGTGGAAGTCGTAGCTGTCCACGCCGCCCATCGCCACGCACATGACCTCCTGCGCGTCGGCCCCGAACGGCATCTCAAGGGCAGGCATGCGCCAGGTGACAGGGAGCGACGAGCCGGCGAGGAAGGGGAATTTCAGCTCGCGTGAGAGGGCGACCATCTCGTGCGCCCACTCCCAATTCCACGAGAGGTGCTTGTCGTTGAAGACGGGCGCGGTGCGGCCATCCGCGCGATAGACGTCCGTGATTTGTTTGAACAGCTCGTAGCGCGGGTATTTCTTCTGGCCAAGTTCGTTGTTGGGATAATTCCCGTGTTCGCCGATGAGGAGCACGGCGTCCACGGCAAGCTGCTTGCCGCCGCAGCGCAACGCCTCGGCGACGGTCGGGTAAATCGTGAAGCCGAACTCCTTGGCGCGGTCGCGGCTCAAGTCCTTCTCCGGCGTCTGGTCCACGTAGGCGGAGACGACTTCGAGCGGCGGGCGATGCCAGCGGCCCTTCACCGGGTAGCCGTTGAGGAAGCGCTCGGCCATGTGCCACGCATGCGAGTGAAAGCGCCACTCGGTGGTGACGACAGCGAGGCGCTTCGGGCGGGCGGCGGGCGCGGCCAGGGCGGGTAGGCCGCCCGCGGCGCAAGAAAGGCCAGCGGCCACGGTGGTGAGGAAGTCGCGGCGGGAGGCGCGTGGTGCGGTGGTCATGCGAGCGATTAAACACTGCGAAGAAGGGAAGGCAAGGCGGGCGGATGATGGGCGCATCTCAGTTTTTTGCAGGTCGAAGCAGAACAGACTCGAACCGGGGCTGTCGCGTCGCAGGCGCCTTTCCCCCTCACCCCGGCCCTCTCCATCCGGGAGAGGGAGCGACGCACTCCGCCTTCTGCCGACAGGAACGCCAAAGCACTTCGGGCGCTGGCTGACGTTCTCCCTCTCCCAGCGGGAGAGGGGCGGGGTGAGGGAGAACGACGCCCCAACTCCCGCCGCGTGCGAGAAAGTGAGATGCGCCCACGGTGATTGTTCACCCACTCGGCGATTGACGCTTCGTCTCCGTGACGCAAGCTCCACACATGACCACGCTACGCCGCAGCATCCGACTGCTTGCCCTCCTGACCTTCATGTCCGTGCTGTCCTCGCCGCTCCGCGCCGAGCACGAGGGCAAGGTGCAAATCCTCATCCTCGGCGACAGCACGGCGGAGGGCAGCGTCCCGCGCAAACTCGTGAAGGAAGGCCCGCACCTCGAAGACGTCATCCGCCAACTCCTCGCCGCCGAGGGCGACCTGCCGCCGTGCAACGTCATCAACCTCGCGCTCAGCGGCGAATACATCCAACGGCTCGTGGACTCGGGCCGTTACGAGAAGCTCGCGTCGAAGCTGCCCGGCCTGGACTACATCTTCGTCCGCTACGGCCTGAACGACAACGCGCGCCGCGAGGACTTCGCGATCAATTTCCCGAAGGATTTTCATGCGTTGCTCGCCCGGCTGCGGAAGGACCATCCGAGCGCGATGCTGATTCCCATGACGGTCATCCCCTATCTCGACCCGCCGAACAGCGAGCGCGTGAACGCCCTCATCCGGCAGGTCGCGGAGAAAGAGAAGCTCCGGATCTTCGACATCTACCCCCGCTACGCCGCCGAGTTGGAGAAGGGGCCGAACATGCTGAACTACCGACGCTTCCCACTCGCGAAAATCCCGGAGAAGCTTCAGGAGTTCGCCAAACCTTTCGCCAGCGGCACGCCGACGACGGTCGTCGTGATGGACAACCGCCTGGACGCGCACTTCGGCCACCTGCCCGGCTGGTATGGGGACCGCCACCCAAATCTCGCCGGCTACCACGTCATCGGGGACGAGACCGCAAAATTCCTCGCGCCCATCTTGCGCGAGCGCAAAGCCAAGGTTAAGTGAGCTGCCATCGGTTCGGGGGAACGTGCTTCAAGCCAGCACTTCGCGAATCACGTTCCCCTCCACGTTCGTCAGCCGGCGCTGAATGCCGTTGTGCTCGAAGGTGAGGTGCTCGTGATTGAGGCCGAGCAGATGGAGAATCGTCGCGTTGAAGTCGTAGAGAGGATGGATGTCCTGCACCGCCTTGCGACCCAGTTCATCGGTGACGCCGTGGCTGACGCCCGGCTTCACGCCCGCGCCAGTGAGCCAGCAGGTGAAGCCGTCGGGGTTGTGGTCGCGGCCTTGCGCGCCCTTCTGGAACATCGGCATCCGGCCAAACTCCGTGCACCAGACGACGAGCGTGTCCTCCAGCAAGCCGCGCTGGCGCAGGTCGCGGATGAGCGCGGCAGCGGGCTGGTCGAGGATGGCGGCGTGCTTGTCGTATTGCTCCTTGAGCTTGCTGTGGCCGTCCCAGTTCAGTTCGCCGCCGCTGGCGTAAGCACCGTTGAAGAGCTGCACGAAGCGCACGCCGCGCTCGATCATCCGGCGCGCGAGAATGCAATTGCGCGCGAAGCCGGCCTTGTTCGGATTCGTCGCGTCGTCCGCACCGTAGAGTTTCAAGATGTGCGCCGGCTCGGTGGAGAGATCGCTGATCTCCGGCACAGAGAGCTGCATCCGAGCGGCGAGTTCGTAGCTGGCAATGCGCGCGGCGAGCTTGCCGTCGCCGGGATTCTGCGCGAGATGGCGCGCGTTCATCCGCTGCAAGAGCGAACGCGCCGCGTCGTCGCCGGCCTTCGTCACACCAGCCGGCGGCGTGAGATGACGCACCGGTTCCTTCGCGCTCATCGGCGTGCCTTGGAAGACGGCCGGCAGAAAGCCCGGTCCCCAGTTGTTTGAACCGGCCTGCGGCACGCCACGCGGATCGGGAATCGCAATGTAAGCCGGCAAGTCCTGGCTCTCGCTGCCCAGCGCGTAGCTCACCCACGAGCCGACACTGGGGAAGCCGTCGAGCACGTTGCCGGTGGAAAGAAAATTCTCCGCCGGCCCGTGGGTGTTGCTGTTGCTCGTGAGTGACTGGACGAACGCGATTTGATCCGTCAGCTCCGCAAGGTGCGGGATCATGTCCGAGACCCATTTGCCCGTCTGACCGCGTGGGCGGAAGTCATACTGCGGCTTCGCGAGATTTCCGGCCGGCCCTTGGAACGTCACCGCCGGGCCGCCCTCCAGCGGCTTGCCGTCCTGCTTGATCAGTTCCGGCTTGTAGTCCCACGTCTCCAACTGGCTCACCGCGCCCGCGCAGAAAATCATCACCACGTTCTTCGCCTTCGCCGGGAAGTGCGACGGGCGCGGCGCGAACGGACGCGCGGAATCAATCACCGGGCCTTGCGCCGCGAGCAATCCATCGCGCCCGAGCAGATTCGCCAGCGCGATGGAACCGAGCGCCGTGCCGGACTGGCCGAGGAAGTGCCGGCGGTCGAGGAGGTGACGGCCTGTGGGCGAGAGGCGTTCGGCGGAGTTGCTCACGGCAGGAAGAGGAATTCGTTCGAGTTGAACAGTGCCCGGCCAAGTGTCGCGAGGCCATGTTCGCGGACGACAGGTTCAACCTCAGCCAGTTCGCTCGCGCTAGGCGCACGTCCGAGGGCGAGTTGATACGCCCGGTGAATCTGCTTCTCCAAATCATCGCCTGCCTCCCGCTTTGCGCGGTCAGCTAGTGCGGCGGATTCATCGAGCGTGAACCGGCTGTTGAACAAGTTCAGCGCCTGAATGGGCGTCGTGCTCTCGCGGCGGCGCGCGGTGCTCTGGCCGGCGTCGGGACAATCGAACGAGCCGAACACCGCCTCGCGCTCGCGACGGACCTTGTGCGCGTAGATCATGCGACGCAAACCGTCGCCACTGTAGGACTCGACCGGCGTGAAGCCGCTCAACCCACCGCGCTGCGCGAAGAGGTTGAAGCCACGGCCAAACATCTTCGTATCCAGCCGCCCGCTTACCGCGAGCATCGCATCGCGAATGGTCTCGGCTGCGAGGCGGCGGGAGGGAAAGTGCCAGAAGAGCCGCACGTCGGCATCCACCTGCTGCGCCTTGGTGTGTTCAGTGTTCAGTTTGGCCGTCGGGCGCCCTCGGGACTGATTACTGAACACTGAAGACTGAGCACTCCCTTGCCTATACGTCGCCGACAGCACAATGAGCCGGTGCATGTGCTTCATCGACCAACCGGAGCGCACGAACTCCGACGCGAGCCAGTCAAGGAGTTCGGGATGCGAGGGCCGTGCGCCGTTCCGCCCGAAGTCACTCGGCGTCTCCACGAGGCCGGCGCCGAAGTGCCCCTGCCAGATGCGGTTCACCATCACGCGTGCGGTGAGCGGGTTCTGCGGGCTGGCGACCCAGTCCGCAAGTGCCGTCCGGCGGTCCTGCTCGGCGGCGTGCTTCGGGAGTTGCACCTTGCCCAGCGCGCTGAGAACTGCGGGCATCACTTCGTCCTTCGGCTGCTCCGGGTCGCCGCGATGCAGCAGGCGGATGTTGTCAGGCGCGCGGAACTTCCCGGCGAACGCCATCTGTGCAGAGGCAGTGGTCTTGAGTTTCGCCTCGAGTGCCTTGCGCTCCTGCTGCAAACGCGTCGCCTCCGCCGCGTCGCCTGCACTCAGGCCCGCAGTGGAGAAAGCGGTCGGCTTGGCTTTGCCCGGCTCGAACTTCGCGCGATCCGTCACATCCGCCACGACGCGCCACTCGCCCTCGGCCGTGGAGACTTCGACGACGTAGTCAGTCGGGAGCCGGTCGGTGAACTTCTCCTCGCGATCGCGGCCCCACACGACGCGATCAATCGTGTGCTCGCGCGAAAACTCGACCACCACCCATCCCCTGCCCATCTCGCTCGACATCCAACTGCGCGAGTTGCCGTAGCGCCCGTCATTGAGGAAGCGCAATTCATGGCGGTCGGCAGAGACGTTGCTGCCTGAAGCCGTGACCGTCGCACCTGCGGCGACCAGCGCGACGTTCGTTCCCGACGTGTCGAAGACTTCCAGCTCGTCAATGCACGGCTCCAGATTGTTCGTTGCCTTGATCGTGAAGCGAACCCGCTTCGCAGTCACGGGAGCGAAGCGGTCGGTGTTCATCCGCGCGTTCACGGACGGACGCTCTCCGCCAACCTTCGCCAGCGGCACGAAGCGCGCGAGCTGCCGCTCGACTTCCGCTGCCTGTGCCGTGAGCCGCTTCTCCTCCGCGCGCGCCGCCTCCGCCTCGGGCGTGCGGACTTCGCGGTCGCCATACTCCACGCCCGCGACAAACGCCTGCATCGCGTAGTAATCGCGCTGCGTGATGGGATCGAACATGTGATCGTGGCACCGCGCGCAGCCCACGCTCAGGCCGAGAAACGTCTGCCCGATGTTCATCACGATCTCGTCCAGTGAATCCTGCCGCGCAAGGCGCTTGGAAGGCTCATCCCTGCCGATCTGCCCCGGCAGCAGCACGGAAGCCGTGACGAGGAAACCCGTCGCTGCATCCTGTCCGAGCGCGTCGCCAACAATCTGCTCACGAATGAAACGGTCGTAGGGAGTATCGCGGTTGAGCGCGGCGATCACGTAGTCGCGGTAAGGCCAGGCGTTCGGGCGCTCGGTGTTCACCTCGAAGCCGTGCGTGTCCGCGTAACGCACCACGTCGAGCCAGTGCTGCGCCCATCGTTCGCCGTAACGCGGTGACGCGAGCAGTTCATCCACCACCCGCTCGAAGGCATCAGCCCGCGTGTCTGCTACGAAGGTTGTGACCTGCTCCGGCGTTGGAGGCAGGCCAATGAGGTCGAACGACACACGCCGAAGCCAAGTCGCACGCGCCGCCGCCGGCGAGGGGCGCAAGGCTTCCTTCTCCAACCGCGCGAGGCTGAAGCGATCCACGGCGTTGCGCGGCCAGGACTTGTCCTTCGTCATGGGCGGGACCGGGTTCGACACCGGCTTGAAGGCCCAATGCTCGCGCAGCTCGGCACCGGTTCCGCGTTGAGCCGGCGCTGCCATGAGCGCACCGGTGAACAATGTGAAGAGGAGTGTTCGCAGCAGATTGGTCACGCGAGAATGGGCTTCACCAGCTCGCCGTGGATGTCCGTGAGCCGGAAGTTGCGGCCTTGGAAGCGGTAGGTCAGGCGCGTGTGCTCGATGCCCAGCAGGTGCATCATCGTGGCGTGCAGGTCGTAGATGCTCACGGGGTCGCGGACGACATTGTAGCAGTAGTCGTCCGTCTCGCCGAACGTGATGCCGGGCTTCACGCCTGCGCCGGCCAGCCACATCGTGAAGCAGCGCGGGTGATGGTCGCGGCCGTAGTTGTCGGCGGTCAGCCCGCCCTGCGAGTAAATCGTCCGGCCAAACTCGCCGCCCCAGACGATGAGCGTGTCGTCGAGCAGGCCGCGCTGCTTCAAGTCGAGCAGCAACGCCGCCGTGGCCTGGTCGGTGTCGTTGCACTGGCCGCGAATGGCCTTCGGCAAACCGCCGTGGTGGTCCCAGCCCATGTGAAAAAGCTGGATGAAGCGGACGTTCCGCTCGGCGAGCCGGCGCGCGAGCAGGCAGTTCGCGGCGTAGCTGCCGGGGCGCTTCACGTCGGGGCCGTAGTTGTCGAGGATGGCCTGCGGCTCCTTCGAGAAGTCCGTCAGCTCGGGCACGCTGGTCTGCATGCGGAAGGCCAGTTCGTATTGGGCGATGCGCGCCTGGATTTCCGGGTCGCCGAGCGCCTTGAAGCGGCGGCTGTTCAACGCGCCGAGTTCATCGAGCGTCTCGCGGCGCGTCTCGCGGTCCATGCCGGGCGGGTTGGAAAGATAGAGAACCGGGTCACCCTTGTTGCGGAACTTCACGCCTTGATGCTGCGTCGGGAGAAAGCCGCTGCTCCACAGGCGGTCGTAGAGCGGCTGGTCATCCGGCCGACCGGAGCCAAAGGAGGTGAGCACCACGTAAGCCGGCAGATCGCGATTCTCGCTGCCGAGGCCGTAGCTCAACCACGAGCCCATGCTGGGCCGGCCGGGGAGCTGGTGCCCGGTCTGGAAGAACGTGATGGCTGGGTCGTGGTTGATGGCGTCCGTGTTGAGCGTGCGGATGATGCAGAGGTCGTCCGCGATGCGCGCCGTGTGCGGGAGGAGTTCACTGAGCCAAGCACCGCTCTGCCCGTGCTGCGCGAACTGGAAGAGGCTCGGCGCGATGGCGAACTTCGCCTGCCCGCTCGTCATCGTCGTGAGCCGCTGGCCCTTACGGATGGACTCCGGCAAGTCCTCGCCCCGGTGCTTCTCCATCACCGGCTTCGGGTCGAACAAATCCATCTGCGACGGCGCGCCCGACTGGAAGAGATAGATGACGCGCTTGGCCTTGGGCGCGAAGTTTGGAAACGTGGCGGTGGGCGTGGGCGCGGCGCTGGCCGAGTTGCCCATGAGCGAACCGAGCGCGCCGAGGCCCAGCCCAGCGGCGGAGTTCGCGAGGAAAGTCCGGCGCGTGACCGCGAGCCGCTGTGCTGCGTCGAGGTTGCGGAATTGGTGGTCGTTGCAGTTCATAACTAAAAGCAAATGGAGCGCGGACGCCCACGTCCGCAGCAGCTTGGTTTGGGAAGTGTCGCGACTGCGGACGTAGGCGTCCGCGCTCCAATCGATGAGCGAAACTTCAGCCCGCACCGCACGAAGCTAGCGCACTTCGACTCCCTCTCCCCCACCGGGGGAAAGGGCCGGGGTGAGGGGGAAAGTCGTCCAGCAGTTCGAGCAGTCAGAAATTCAGCGCGGCCCTCCCCGCCATCTCTTGAAGCCGAACGCCCCGCTACTCCGCGCGCTTGCCCCCTCACCCTGCCCTCTCCCCCGATGGGGGAGAGGGAAGAGAACGCCGGACGCCCACCCGCATCCTCTGCCCATTGAAAGTGGTGGCTGTTCATCACTCGGCTCACGCAAAAATCTGATTCACCACCCGCGCGTGTTCCACGCCGGTCAGCCGCTGGTCAAGCCCTTGGAATTTGAACGCCAGCCGCTCGTGGTCGAGGCCAAGGGCGTGGAGGATCGTCGCGTGGAAGTCGCGCACGCTCACCTTGTTCACGGCGGCGCGGAAACCAATCTCATCCGTCTCGCCATAGTGGAAGCCGCCCTTCACGCCGCCGCCCGCGAGCCACGCGGTGAACGCGTGCGGGTTGTGATCGCGACCCGGTTTGCCGCCCTTCTGCGACACCGGCAGCCGCCCGAACTCGCCGGCCCAGATGACCAGCGTGTCCTTCAGCAAGCCGCGTTGCTCCAAGTCCGCCAGCAGCGCGGCGACGGGTTGGTCTGCCTCCGCCGCGAAGCCGCGATGGTTGCCAATCAAGTCCGAGTGGCAGTCCCAGCTCTGCTGATTCTCCATGCCGCCACTGTAAACCTGCACGAAGCGCACGCCGCGCTCGACCATCCGGCGCGCGGTCAGGCATTGCGCGGCGAAGTGTCCGCAGTGCTTCTCACCGATGCCGTAGAGCCGCCGGATGTGCTCCGGCTCGCGCGACACATCGAACGCCTCCGGCGCGGCTGTCTGCATCCGATACGCCAGCTCGAAGCTCTCGATGCGTGCGCCTAGCTCGTTGTCCAGCGGGCCTTGCGCGAGGTGGTCGCGGTTCAGTGACGCGAGCAGGTCGAGCTGCGCGCGCTGGCGCGACTCGTTGAGGTTCGCCGGTGGCTTGAGGTTGGTGATGGGTTCGCCCTGCGGCTTGAGCCAGGTGCCTTGATACACGCTCGGCAGGAAACCTGCGCCCCAGTTGAGCGCATGGCCCTTCGGCAGGCCGCGATTCAGCGGGTCGCTCATCACCACGAAGCTCGGCAGCGCGTCGCTCTCCGAGCCGAGGCCGTAGGTCACCCACGAGCCGACGCACGGACTGCCCATGCGCGTGACGCCGGTGTTCATCATGAACAGCGCCGGGCTGTGGTTGTTCGAGTTCGTGAAGCACGAGTGAATGAAGACAAGCTTGTCCACCTGCCCCGAGAGATGCGGGAAAAGCTCGGAGGTCCAGGTGCCGCTCTGCCCGCCCTGCTGCCACGCGAAGGGCGACTTCATCAGCGGCCCGACGGAGCCGGGGAAGAAACCGGTCTTGTTGTCAAAGCCGCCGAGCTCCGTGCCATCGCGCTTCACCAGCTCGGGTTTGTAATCCCAAGTGTCCACCTGGCTCGGCCCGCCGTTGGCGAAAATCCAGATGACGGACTTGGCGCGTGGAGTGAAGTGCGCGGACTTCGGGGCGAGCGGGTTCAGCGACCCGGCGAGCGCGTCTCGGCCGAGCAAGCTCGCGGCGGCGAGCCAGCCAAGGCCGCCACCGGCGCGTTGGAGGAGTTGGCGGCGGGAGAACGTGCCGGCACGGGGTTCGGTTTCAATTCTCATACGCAAATTCGTTCAGGCCGAAGAGGACTTGGCAGAAGTCCGCGAGCGCGAGGCTGCGGGCGTTCGGCTTCTTCTCGGCTTCGTAGCTGGCGGTCTGCGACGCGAGGAAAGCGGCGGCGCTGGCCTGCTCCTTCACCGCGGGCGGGCGGCTCAGGGCGAGGAGGTAGGCGCGGGCGACTTGCGCCGGTGACTCGGTGCCGGGCGTGTCCGACTCCAGGCGTCGCGCGAAGGCTTCGGCCCACTCGCGGACTTGTGGGCCGTTCATCAGAAGCAGTGCCTGCGGGGCGACGGTCGTGGTGGGCCGCGCGCCCTGGCTCACGAGCGGCTCGGGCTGGTCGAAGACCACCATCGAGCCGATGAGTTGGCTGCGCTTCATCGTGAAGTAAATGCTCCGCCGCTTGCTGCGCTCGTCCTTCGTGCCGGGCCCGAACATCGTCGCGTCGAGCTGGCCGCTGACCGCGAGCATCGCGTCGCGGAGGGCCTCGCCTTCGAGGCGACGCGGCTGCCGATGAAGAAAGTGTTCAGTGTTCAGTGAGTCAGTATTCAGTGAAGGCAGTTGCCCAGACCGCCCAGCCGCCACCTTCCCCGACTGAACACTGGACACTGAATACTGAACACTTCCGGCCCGATAAGCCGCGCTCTCCATGATAAGCCGATGCACCGCCTTCAACTTCCACCCGCCCCGAACCAGCTCCCCCGCCAGCCAGTCGAGCAACTCCGGATGCGACGGCAGCGCGCCGGTGCGGCCGAAGTCATCCGGCGTCGCCACGAGGCCGCGACCGAAGTGGTGCTGCCACAGCCGGTTCACCGCCACGCGCGCGACCAAGGCCCCTGCCCCGCTCTCCAGGTCAGTCAGCCAGTTCGCCAGCGAGCGGCGCCGACCGGAGAACTTCGACCCAGTGGGCGGCTGCCACTGCCAGCGTTTGTCCGCGTCGGCCGAGCGAGTCAGCACTTGCAGGAATCCCTGCGGCGCGACGCCGAGCTTCTGGTCCGTGCTGCCGCGCCGGAGGAAATGCGTCTGCTCAAAGAAATCCGCGCCCTGCGTGTGCATCCGCAGCGGCTTGTTGCCCTCCGCGCAGACGAGCACCTGCGTCTTCACACCGGGCTCGCGACTCGCGTGAGTGGTGATTTTGGCCTGCCGGTCGCGCCAGCCGGCGTCTTTGCGGAGCCACCAGTCCAGCAAGGTCGCGCGCTCGGCAGCGGACAACTTGAAGTCCAGCTGCTTCGCCTTCCGCAGCACCTCGGCGACCTTCGCAGGCAAGTCCTCGCCTTTCAGCGTCGGCTCCGCGTCGGCCATCAGCGCGAGGCGCGGGCGACCGATGTTGTGCTTCCCATTGACCGCGAACTGAAGTTTCACCGTGAAGGTCGCGCCGCCCGCGTAGTCCACCACTTCGCCAAAAGTGAACACCGCCGCGTGGTCCTTGCCGAACTGCGGGTCCACGGCCCAGCCGGAGCTGGGGTTGTCGTCGAGCGACGACGCGATGGAGAGGTATCCCTTGTTCTGCTCAAAGTCTGCCACGGCTTTGACGAGCGCCACAGGCTTGGCTTCCGCGCTGCCACGCGGCGCGGCAGTCACGGTGATTTTGCTGAGGGCGAAGTTGCCGTTGTCCGCGCGGCCGGGGCCTCCCTCCCTCATCGAGGCGTGAGCCAAGGCTTCGAGCCGCAGGCCGGTGAGCCGTCGCTGCTGAGTGGTGAAGGTGAAGGTGTATTCGTCGCTGGCGCCGTTCGCGCCCTCGACCAAGTAGGACAGGTCGTCGAGTTTCTTGAACGTCGCGCCAGCCTTCGACTTCGTGCTGGCCAGCTCAACGACACTCCACACGCCGCCTGTGGGCATCGCCGCGCCGGCGGCAAGCCAACCGTCCAACTTCGGCGCGAGCTCGGCTTCGTGGCGCTTGAGTTCAGCGGCGAGCGGTGTGGCTTCGGCCTGCCATTTCGCTTTCGCTTCGCGGGTTTTCTCCGGCTCCATCTCTAAGTCCACGACACTGCGGACGGTCGTCGTGAACGTGGAGAGCATCCGATAGTAATCGTTGGCGGGGAGCGGGTCGTATTTGTGGTCGTGGCAGCGGGCGCAGCCGATGGTCAGGCCGAGGAACGCGGAGCCGGTCGTGGAAAGCATGTCGTCCATCGCGTCGTAGCGCGTGCGCTCGACTTCGTTGGCGGTGATTTGCGTGGGGAAAACGCCCGCGCCGAGAAAGCCCGTGGCGCTGAGAGCCAGCGGGTTGTCCGGCTCGAACTCGTCGCCCGCGAGTTGCCAGCGGAGAAACTGGTCGAACGGCATGTCGCTGTTGAGCGCCTTGATGACGAAGTCGCGGTAGTGGAACGCGCCGGGGCGGTCGTAGTCGTGCTCGAAGCCGCTGCTCTCGGCGAAGCGCGCCACGTCAAGCCAGTGCCGCGCCCAACGCTCGCCGTAGCGCGGGGAGTCGAGGAGGCGGGCGATGAGCTTCGTCCATGCGTCGGGGGTGTTGTCCGCGAGGAAGGCGTCCACGGCGTCTGGTGACGGCGGGATGCCGTGGAGGTCGAGGTGCGCGCGGCGGATGAGCGTGCGTTTGTCGGCGGCCGGGGCGAGCTGGCGCGGGGCAGCTTTGGCGAGGAGGAAGCGGTCAATCGGGGAGGAGTGTTCAGTGTTCAGTGGGGCAGTATTCAGTTTGGCACTCGGACTCCGTGGCCCCGACTGAACACTGGATACTGAAGACTGGACACTTGGCACCGTGATCTTCCGCAGCGGCTGAAACGCCCACCACTTCCGGTCTTCGTCCGTCACCTTCGATGTGTCCTTCGCAACCTTGCCGGCGATGAGCGGACCGTCGTATGGCGCACCGTCGTCAATCCACGATTCGAGGCGCGCGATGACTTCGGGGGAAAGTTTGTCAGCCTTCTCCGGCATGTGCGGCTCCTCAGCGTGACGGACGAGCTTGAGCAGCCGGCTGTCCTTCGCGCTGAAGAGCACGATGGCCGCGCCTTCGGTGCCGCCTTTGAGCAACTCGTCGCGCGTGGCGAGGTCGAGCCCGCCCTTGGTCTTCTCGCCGCCGTGGCAGGACAGGCAGCTCCTCACGAGCACGGGGCGGATATGCTGGGTGAAGGTGACGAGGCCGCGCGACATCCGCTCGGCGTGGTCGGCAGGGAGTGGAGCGGCGGCGAAAGTGGGGAGGGCGAGGCAGACGAGAAGGAGACTGATACCAATTCCGAATGCCAACCGGTGGGATGCCAAGCGAAGGGCACGCCGCACGCCTTCTCCCTCCCGCGGAGGAGGGGAGAAGGTGGCCGCAGGCCGGATGAGGGGTGGGGCTGCCAACGCCGACGCACGTAACCCCTCACCCCTCATCCGATGAAGGGAGAGGGAGTCAGCGCGCGTCGCAGTCCCCAATCCATTCCCCCGGATGTCCTTCGGAATTGGTATCAACCCGTGCGCCAAAGCGGTGCTGGATGCTGCGAACTTCTCGCACCCGTTCTCCCTCACCCCGGCCCTCTCCCGCTGGGAGAGGGAGCCAGCTCGACCGCCGCT
>SXTU01000023.1 GCA_005791875.1 Verrucomicrobiales bacterium | reverse complement strand
CTCCTCGAGGTTCCAACGGAAGACGCGGCCCACGGCGAGCGTGAGGCCCATGTTCGCCACGGCCATGATGAGGCAGAAGAGGAAGAGCATCGGCAGGTTCTTGATGACGGCCACGAGGTCGGCGGGCAGGCCGATGGAGAACAGGAAGACGTATAGGAAAATCCCGCCGAGCAGGTCCGCGCCACGGATGCTCGCCAACGGCTTCGGGAAAAGTGTCGCGGCGGTCACGGCGATGGCGGTGATGAGCACGAAGCGGTTGCCCAGCAGCGTGCGGTAGAACGACGGCGGCAGGGCGTCGTTGATGAGCACGCCGAGCTTCTTCGCGAGCGCAACGATGACGAAGGCGACGGCGAGTGCCTTCGCTACGTCGAGGAGCGTCAGGTCTTTCGCGGTCCAGTGGCCGCCGACCTCGGCGGCGTCGGCCTGCTCGGCCGCCAGTTCATGCGGGTGCGGGAAATGGCGGCGGAACCACGCGCTGCCGCACATGCCGAGCATGGCAACGAACGCGCCGGCCATGATGAAGTTGTCCGCGACCAGCAGCGGGCCGGTGAGGTTTTCACTGGTGCCGAAGGTTTCCTTCACCGCGAAGAAGTTGATGCCGCCGCCGATGTAGCTGGCGGTCATTATGCCGGCGACCTGGCTGAGGCTCTCGGTGTTCGTGCCGGGCACGCGGCCATTCAGCAGCCACGTCGCGAGCAGTGCGCCGAGGACGGTGCCGAGCGAGGCGACGTGGAAGATGACGAAGACCTTGCCGGTGACGCGCGCAATCTCGAAGACGTTCGCGCGGAAGAGCAGGAGCGGAATCGCCAGCGGCACGAAGTAGTCGCCGATGAAGTCGTAGGCGGGCGACTCGGCGGGCATGATGCGGAGGTTCGAGAGGACCATCGCAATGAGCAGCGCGATGACCGGCCCGCTGAGTTTGGCGGCCCACCTGAAGTTGTTCTCCAGCCAGATGGAGAGCGCAGTGCCGGAGAGGATGAGCGCCCAGAGGGACCAGGTGTCTTGCGGGGAAATCATTGGAGGGATGACCAATGACCAATTCCCAATTGCCAATGAATGACCAATGACGAATGCCCAATGGACAGTTCGGTCCGGTCCTGCGGCGCATTGAGAATTGGGCATTGATTGGTCATTGCGTCATTGGGGATTGGTCATTCAGTTCCGCTTCAATTCCATGTTCGCCAGCACGACGCTCCGCGCCTTGCCGCTCGCGTCCACGTTGAAGACCAGATGCTCGTCCGTGTAGAGGCCGGACGAGAAGGCGAAGGTCGTGCGGTTCAGCGGCGTGAGGCGGTAATCCACCATGTTCTCGGTCATCACGTAGAGATTGCCGTGTCGCACGGAGACGATGGCAGGGATGAACTTCGGCCCGTAGCTGCCGAGGAATTTCTTCCACGCGGGCGGGACGGGCGGCGGGTTCGACGGGGCAGGGGAGAACTTCTGGCCGAGTGCGGTGAAGGTCATCTGGCCGGACGCGTCGCGGGTGAACTCCACCGGGCCGTTGTGTGCGAAGCGGCCGTCGGCGCGGAACTTCTTCGGGCCGACCGGCGTGAAGTCCAGCTCCTGGCTCGCGATGTTCGCGCGCAGCTTGTCGCCGTTGACTTCGATTTTCGCCCAGTAGCTCTCGGATTCGTAGTCGCCTGCGAAGGCGGCGAGCGCGGCGGCATCGAGCTTCACCGGCGCGGGCTTGGCGACGGGCGCGCGGCCCAGTTTCACTTGCAGGAGCAGTTCCAGTCCGGCCTCGGCGAGCTTGCTCACGGGGCCCATCGCGATGTCCTCGTTCGCGAGCACGATGACACCGACCTTCGGCCCCGGCAGCGCGATGAACGAGCTGCTGAAGCCATAAACCGCGCCGCCGTGGTTGACGGTCTTGAAGTTGCCGAAGCGCCCGACGCTGAAGCCCAGGCCGAAGCCGTTAGTCGCGCCCGTGAGCTGCGGCGTGAACATCTCCTTGAGCGACTCAGGGCGGAGAATCAGTTTTCCATCGGCGGTGTGGCCGTCCGCGAAAAGGCACGACATGAAGCGCGCGAGGTCTTCGGCGCTGGCGTAGAGATTGCCGGCGGGGATGGTGCCCAGCTCGAAGAGTGGCGATGCCTCGTGGCGGAAGCTGCCGTCGTCGTTCGCCATTCTCATGTAGCTGTTCGAGAGCTTGCGGCGGATGGCGGGCGTGATGACGAACGACGAGTCGTTCATCCCGAGCGGGCCGAGGATGTGTTGCCGTTGGTAGAAGTCGAAGGCCATGCCCGCGACGGTCTGCGCCGCGTAGCCCGCGAGGGTCGCACCGATGTTCGAGTAGCGCGTCTGGGTGTTGGGCCGGTTCACGAGCGCGCAATCGGCGACGCTGCGCACGGTGGCGACGACGGTTGGCTGCTGGTCATCGAAGTAACCGCCCACCGGCGACTCGCGGATGAGGCCGGAGCGGTGGCAGAGGAGTTGCCGCAGCGTGACCGGCCCCGCGTCAGGGAACCGCGACTGGATGCGGAAATTCCCGGCAAACTTCTGCACCGGCGCGTCGAGGTCGAGCTTGCCCGCCTCGACCTGTTGCATGACGGCCACGGCGTTGAACAGCTTCGAGATCGAGCCGACGCGATAAATCGTGTCGGCGCGAGCAGGGGCTTTCTTCTTCACGTCCGCCAGTCCGAAGCCGCTGCTGAAGATGACGCGCTGGTCGTCCACGAGCGCAATGGAGAAGCCGGGGAGGATTCCGCGCGCCACCTCGGCCTCGGCAGTTTGCTTGAGTTGGGAGATGGCGTTCACGTAGGAGGGCGGGGATTGCGCCGGCAGTCGTCCGGCAAGGCACAGTGCGAGAACAAGCGGGGCGACGGAGAGGGCTGGGCGCATGGTTGGTGGCTCTTTCTTACAGACCACGAATCACGGCGCAAGCGGCCGCTGCCTCCCCGAGTCCTCGCGCGGCTTGTGTTTTGGGGCGATTGCAGCAACCCGCGCGTGCCGGAAGAATTCATGTCTGACCGCCTGACGAAGAAAATCCGTAATCGCAACGCGCAAGCGGAGGAGGAACTTCAATTCGTCTGCTGATTGTGATTTCGGCCAGGCAACAAGGTGATTTCGCCGCTGCAATGCGGGCAATTTACACGCGCTCCGGCAGCTTCGCTAAGTGCAAACCCGCCGCGCCGATTGTCCTGCCCACCACAGAAGCCAGTCTAGCGGCATGACCGGCATTGCCGCCAAACTGGTTCGTTGTTGAAAGCGCCTCCCGGCGCTTTTTTGGATTATCCGGCCAACCGTTCCGCCCCCTCCGGCTCCCGTTGTTTCTCCGTGTGCTGCGGCTCTGGCAGGCGGACAATCTTCCCCTCGTAATCTTTCATTGCCGGGCAAGTGACTACTGCTCCCTTCGCATACGCTTGATGGACGGCTTGGCTTTTATGCCCCAAGGCAACCTGAGCGAATCGTTCGGGATAGCCGCAAGCCATTGCACGCTCTGCCCATGCGTAGCGGTAACTGTGAAGGCTGACGCCGGTAATTCCCAAGGGCTTGCAGCGGCGGTAGAATTCAGCGGCGCGGAGTTCATCTCGCGCTTGCGGCGTTTCTGTGTGGATTCGCGCCCGATGCCACAGAACAGTTCCATGACGACGTTCCAAGAGCGGCTTACCGCTGCGGGGTCAATTGCCGACAGGAAGACTCTGCCGAGTTCCCGATTGAGCGCCGGGGCTTGCGCTGCGTCATTCTTCGCGTTCAGTAGCCTTGCTGCCTCGCGCTTGTCCTTCGTGCGAAGGCTCGCCTGTTTTCCGGTTTCGTTGTGCTGGATGTAGAAGATGCCCCCATGCTTGAACATTCGATATGCTGTTTTCATGTTTTTCGACTGTGATCAGCATACGCCGGTGGTGAGTTTTCCCCTTAGCGAGCATTGGGCGAGTAGTTGCGCCCTTCGCTCGAATTGTCGCGGGTGGCAAGTTTTGCTGGCACTTCCGCTGGCAGTCGGGGTCAAACTCCCTGGAATTCCCCTCGAAACCCTCCAAAACAAGGCGTCTTGAAGCTGGCTCCAAAGGTAGGACTCGAACCTACAACATTCCGGTTAACAGCCGGATGCTCTACCATTGAGCTACTTTGGAACTCGAAAGCGGAGTAAAAATACAAACCCGCCTCAGCAGAGTCAATAGGCCCGATGGACAAACGCGGAGTAAAATCGGACTCGCCAAACCGCCGTGATTCCCCAGAGTCTGCGCCTGTTTTATGACCGAGCCCTTGTTTATCGAACTGCAAAGCACTTTGCTCAATCTCGCCTTCGTCGAGAGCGCCTACGTCGAGGATGCCACGCTTTACGTGGCCGTGGGCGAGGAGGTGCATGAGTTCGAGTATGAGCACAACGAGCCGGCTGGCCGGGCATTGCTCGAGTTGCACAGCGTCCTCGCCGCGCGGAATCTGGTCATCGGCTCGGTGAAGTAACCCATTTTTCCATGTTCACCGGAACCTACACTGCCATCGTCACCCCCTTCCGCTCCAACGGCCAACTCGACGAGGCCGCTCTCGAACGCATCATCAAGGCCCAGATCAAGGGCGGCGTGGACGGCATCGTCCCCTGCGGCACCACCGGCGAGTCGCCCACGCTCGACTACGAGGAGCACATCCGCGTGATTGAGCTGACGGTGAAGTTCGTCGCCGGCCGCTGCAAGGTGATCGCCGGGACGGGCGGCAACTCCACGAACGAGGCGATTTATCTCACCAAGGCCGCCGAGGAAGTCGGTGCGGACGCCTCGCTGCAAGTTGCTCCCTACTACAACAAGCCCACGCAGGAGGGCCTCTTCCAGCACTTCAGGGCCATCGCGAAGGAAACCGAGCTGCCGCTTATCCTCTACAGCATCCCGGGCCGCTGCGGCGTGGAGATCGGCGTGGACACCGTCAAGCGCCTCGCCGGCCAGTGTCCGAACGTCGTCGCCATCAAGGAGGCTGGTGGCTCCTGCGACCGCGTCAGCCAGCTCCGTCAGGCGCTGGACAAGCACTTCAACATCCTCTGCGGTGACGACTCGCTCACGCTGCCGTTCATGAGCGTTGGCGCCGAGGGCGTCATCAGCGTTGCCAGCAACGTCATTCCGCGCGAGGTCAGCCACATGGTGGACTACTTCCGCTCCGGCCGCCCCGAGGCCGCGCTCAAGCTGCACGCGAAGTTCTTCCCGCTCTTCAAGGACCTCTTCATCGAGACCAACCCCATCCCGGTCAAGGCCGCGTTGGCAATGCTCGGAATGGTGGAAGAAAACTACCGCCTCCCCCTCGTCCGCATGAGCACCAAGAACCGCGACACGCTCAAGGCCACGATGAAGGCGTGCGGCGTGTTGAAGTAAGACCCTCGCTGGTTTGACGATCTCCGGCGGCTCTCGGATTGTCCCGCCATGCAAGAGGCCGAGCTCCGTGGGCTGATTCGTGAGTCCATGCAACGGGCTGTCCGCTTGTGTCTCGACGATGGTCGGAGCTACCCCATCACCCATCCCGACTTTGGCACGGTGGCCAACTAAGCAATCGTCCTCGGCAGCTGGTCCGGCCATGATTTGGGCGGGCCGCACTTCGTGATCTGTTATACCAAATACGGATAGAACCTGTTTAAACGCTCTGGATCGGCGAGGCCGTTCTCCCTCACCCCGGCCCTCTCCCGCTGGGAG